>NZ_JAWQUN010000057.1:0-1063 GCF_033447105.1 Formosa sejongensis | reverse complement strand
GCCATCACTGTTTCCATCCGATTAAAAAAAGTATCTATTTTCATATTATTTAACGGCTTTTATACGATTAACAAGTGGCGCAAGTGCGGGGTATTCTTCAACAAAAGTTTCCATAACAGGTACTGTCTTGTCTGCAAACAACGTTTTATCTGGAATAATAATTTCTACACCAGACGCTTTAGCGATTTCCATAGATTCTATAACAGAGGCATTCCAATAATCTTTTTGAGCTATTGCTGAAGCATCTGCAGCTTCTTGTAACCACTGTTGTTCTTGAGTTGTTAAGGTATTCCACCATTTTGTACTAATTACCATAACATCTGGAATCGAAGAATGTTCGTCGATAGTGTAATATTTACTAACTTCAAAATGATTAGATGACACAAATGACGGGGCATTATTTTCGGCACCATCTACAACACCTTGCTGGATTGCTGTGTATAATTCACCATACGCCATTGGCGTTGCAGAACCTCCCAATGCATTTACCATGTTTATGGACATCTGGTCGTTCATAACACGGATTTTTAATCCTTTTAAATCGTCTGGTGTACGAATCGCTTTATTTTTTGTATAAAAACTTCTGCTACCAGCATCGTAATAACATAAACCTCGTAACCAAAAGTCACTTCCTTTTTCTAGAATTTCTTTACCTACAGGCCCTTCTAAAACAGCAAATTTGTGTGCTTTATCTCTAAATATATAAGGGATTGCTAAGACATTATATTCCGGCACAAAATTAGATAAGGTCGCAGCGCTTACCTTAGCAATAGCAACACTACCTATTTGCAACAATTCTAAAACCTCGCGCTCAGAACCTAATTGCGCATCAGGAAAAATCTTAACAACTAATGTCCCATTAGATTTTTCTTTTAAAACTTCTTGAAGGGTTAAAAGACCTTTATGTACGGGGTGTGCAGATTGCGCATTATGCGAGATATATAGTGTTTTAACAGCGGTGTCTTTCTTGCACGATTGCAAAATAAAAACACAGGTTAAACACATTAAAAATTTTAGTTTCATATTAATTTTTGAAATTATATTAGGTTAAGGCTTTGTGATT
>NZ_JAWQUN010000056.1:0-1068 GCF_033447105.1 Formosa sejongensis | reverse complement strand
AAACGTTTAAAAAAAGAGAAAGGAAATTTTGTTCCGCAAAGTTACCTTTGTGGTGCACCACAAAAACCCTTTCTCCGATGATAAATATAACATTGTTTTCTCAAATAATTTCAAAATTAGATAGTTCAAAGTTTAAGCGCTTAGTCAAGTTACATAAGAGCGATAAGCATCAAAAAGGTTTTGACAGCTGGTCACATTTAGTTTCTATGTTATTTTGTCAATTTGCAAAAAGTCAATCTGTTCGAGATATTAGCAATGGCCTTCGCTCTGCTACAGGTAATTTAAACCACTTAGGCATGCATAAAGCACCATCAAAATCTACGGTAAGCTACCAGAATAAGAATCGGAGTTGGGAACTCTTTAGGGACTATTATTATGTGCTTCTAGAGAGTCTTGGACAGCAGGCTAGTATGAAACGTACAAATTTCAAGATAAAATCTAAGATATTCTTACTAGATGCGACCACCATAAGTCTTTGTTTAAGTTTATTTGATTGGGCTAAATACAAAACGAAAAAAGGCGCCGTAAAAATGCACACTTTGCTTGATTACGACGGACATCTACCTGCTTATGTAAACATTACTGATGGTAAAACAGCCGATAATAAAGGGGCCTATGATGTTCCGCTTTTAAAAGGCAGTGTTATTGTTGCCGATAGATTTTATAATGATTTTTCGCTTCTCAATGTTTGGGACAGCAATGGTGTATATTTTGTAGTGAGACATAAAAACAACATAAAATTTAAAACAATAAAAGAACGTGAACTACCAGACAACAGGCATCAGCACGTTTTAAAAGATGAACTCATTGAACTGACCGGGACTCAAACGCAACAGAAGTATCCTAAAAAACTCCGCAGGGTTGCATTATGGGACGACAAAAATCAGCAAACCATAGAGGTCATTACCAACCAAATGTCTTGGACAGCAAACACCATAACCGAACTCTACAAGGCTAGATGGGAGGTAGAAATCTTTTTCAGAGACATAAAACAACAATTGCACATAAAATCCTTTATCGGAACAAGTCAAAATGCAGTGATGATACAAATTTGGACAGCATTAATAA
>NZ_JAWQUN010000055.1:0-1158 GCF_033447105.1 Formosa sejongensis | reverse complement strand
AAGACCGTTGCAATATTTAATAATTTTCTAAGTTCCATGTTTTTTAAATGGATTTGACTTACTTTTTATCTTAAAAAAAAGATTTTTGTACTATTTCTTGATTTTATAGGTCTTTCTATTAGTGCTTTTTTTCTTAATTTTTATAATTAGACGCAATTATCCCTGGGCTTCGGTACAAGTTATAGCATATGGCTTCCATTAGATTTTGGGTATGCATTTTTTCCATACCTCGGTATCTTGCTAATCCTCCATTAAACCACCTCTTTATTCCTCCAAATGTACGCTCTACTTTAAATCTTGTTTTGCCTATTAATTTATTAAATTTCTTCTCCCAGTAAGTGAGTGGTTTGTTCTTTTTCGCTTTTTTTAGAATATGATTTTTAAGATTTCTTTCTTTTAACAAGTCTGCATTTTTATTTGATTGATAGCCTTTGTCTGCTTTTAAAGGAATGTCTTTGGGTAAATCTATGTTCACGGTTTCCAGTACAGCTTCTAAATTTGCTATTTCATTTTTACTTGCAGTGGTGGTTAATACTCCTATTACAAGTCCTTCTTGATCTGTAACATGGTGCTTTTTAAAACCAAAATGATATTTACCTCTTTTCTTTAACCAAGTACCATCTTTATCTACGCTTTGTGCATATTCCTTTTTTACTGCTATTTCTTCCTCTTTACGGTCTTCGGTAACCTGATGATTGGTCTTTCCTTTTGGTCGCAGTGGAGTGTCTATTACACTTGCGTCCACTATAATGCCTTTTTTAACAATAATTTGCTGCGCTTCTAGTTGGGCATTGATACAGCTAAAAAGTGTCTCAAAGGTTTTTGTTTTGGTAAGTGCTGTCCTAAATCTACTTAAAGTACTGTGGTCGGGAGCAACCTGATCGATGTTCATCCCACAAAAATAACTAAATGAGATACTATCATTCAAGCGATCTTCAACCTCATAATCACTCAACCCATACCAGCTTTGTAAAAGACACATTTTAAATAGTAATAGACCACTATACGAAGGTTTGCCTACGGCACTTTCACCTTTACAATAACTAGAATCTATTACTTTTTCGATTTTAGCCCAATCGATTAACTCATTTATCTGACTAAAAAATGTTGCTTTTATCTTTCTTGATCGTAAATCGCAAATGCTGTCCGCTAAGGTTG
>NZ_JAWQUN010000054.1:0-1231 GCF_033447105.1 Formosa sejongensis | reverse complement strand
TATTTTGATATTGTAAACCATAACTCATCAGAAGGTAAGGTCCATTTTTACTTAGAAGAGAAAAACGTGCTTCCCAAGGAGTACCAGTCAGAACTAGCCCAATCCAAAGGCTTCTTACCAGAGATAACAGTGGAGGATTTCCCTTTAAGAGGTAAATCCGTACTGCTTCATATAAAGCGTAGGCGCTGGACTCTTACAGATACAGGAGAGATCATCAAAAGAGATTGGAATTTAATAGCTAAAGGCACTCGGATAACTAGCGAGTTTGCCTCTTTTTTAAAAGGTATCTCTTGATTCTCACGCCGTAAGTGCAAAACGCTTTGGTGACTACTATAAAATTAATGGTAAAACTCTCCAGTATCACTACAAAAACCATCTTAGCGACTTCAAGGATTGGTCACAAAAAGAACACTCTCAAGACTGGCTGCTCTTTGGTAAGAATTTAGGTTACTATTTAAGTTTAGATGAAACTGCTTTATCCAACGGTGAACTCTACACTATTTTGACCAATAAAGAGGCTAACGGAAAGAAAGGTAGCATTGTAGCCATTATCAAAGGCACTAAAGCACAGGATGTCATCAATGTGATTAATAAAATCCCTGTAGAAAGACGAAATATAGTTAAGGAAGTCACTGTCGATATGGCGGGGAATATGAATTTGATTGCTAAAAAATGCTTCCCTAAAACAGAAATCGTGACCGATAGATTTCATGTTCAAAAACTAGCCACAGAAGCAGTTCAGGAAGAACGTATTCGATTAAGATGGGAAGTTATAGAGATTGAAAATAAAGCTATTGAAGGCGCTCGAAAAACAGAAAAAATACATAGACCTGAACTTCTCTCTAACGGAGATACACATAGACAGTTACTAGCTAGAAGTCGATATCTGTTATTTAAACCAAGAACCAAATGGACTACAACACAAATAGAAAGAGCTGAAATTTTGTTTCAACTATATCCAACTATTGAAAAAGCTTATAAGTTAGCTCAAGCATTAAGTTATATCTATGAAAACAACACCAATAAAGATGTAGCTAGACTAAAAATGGCACATTGGTATAACAAAGTAGAAAACTCTAATTTTAAGTCATTCAATACCATTGCAAGGTCTATACAGATGCATTACAAACCGATTTTGAACTATTTTAATAACAGAAGTACAAACGCATCGGCAGAATCTTTCAATGCCAAAATAAAGGAATTTAGAGCGCAATTTAGAGGTGTAAGAGAT
>NZ_JAWQUN010000053.1:0-1233 GCF_033447105.1 Formosa sejongensis | reverse complement strand
CAACAAAGTACTGTGGTAAAAAACAAGTAAAAACTCATTAATTTTTCACTAAAACACTTCTATAATTATTATCATAGGTTAATCCTGATTTTGCTATGGCAAAAGCCTGTTTTAAGAGCTTATTACAAACGGCTATTAATGCTAACTTTTTGCTCTTTCCTTTGGCAACTAATCGATCGTAAATTGCTTTGCAAGCATAGTTATATTTACAGGCATTAAAACTGCACATAAATAATAAATTCCGAAGTTTTTGATTGCCTATTTTACTAATTCGTGGACGCCCTTTTACGCTACTTCCACTTTGTCGTATTACGGGTGTTAATCCTGCGTAACTACATAATTCACTACCGCTTGTAAAACGATCAAATCCATCTGTTAAAACCACTAGCATTAGAGACGTTTTTGGACCAATTCCTGGAATGGTTTTTAAGCGTGTTAAAACACTCTGATGTACTTCTTTTACTAAAACTAATAATTTATCTTCTATCATTTTCATCTCTTTTTGAACCTGTTTCAAGTTACGTTTTAAGGAACTCACAACTGCTTTACTAGGGTTTCCTAAAACAGCTTCTCCATGTAATTTATTTTTAAGCATAGTACTCTGTTTTGTATACACAGAAAGGAGTCTGGTCATTTGAAGGCATTCTAATTGATGTTTTGAATTTCCTTTCCAAAGCTTTAACTCTACATGTTTAGCATACTCACAAATCAACTTAGAGTCACTCTTGTCTGTCTTGATTTTAGACAACTTCATTTGTATAAAACGTTTTACAGCTAATGGATTTTCTACGGAAACCTTAACACCTTCTTCTTGTAAATAATAGGCTAATTGGTAATGATAATAACCAGTAGCTTCCATCACACAATGACTATTAGGATCTAACAGTTTTAAGAACTTTTTAAAGCCCAAAAGGTTGTTTTTAAACTGGTAATATTTCCCTTCGGAATCCGTAACATCAAAAACTAAATGACTGATGTCAAGTCCAAAATATTTAATATCTTTATTCATAACAAAGTAGTATTTGAAAGGACTAGCTACGCGAGTTTCAACGACTTAAAATCGAGGTCTAAAAGCCTCATAGAACTGTACGAAATCTGTGTAGAAAAAGAGAGGGGATTTTCAATGTTGACGAGATCTGTAGTCTCTCCGTATATAATAACCTTATTCCTCTCTTTTGTGCTTTCTATTTATATATGTTTAAATTAGTGTTTTTATTGAAATGCTAACTTAAG
>NZ_JAWQUN010000052.1:0-1378 GCF_033447105.1 Formosa sejongensis | reverse complement strand
AAATTATTTGAGAAAACAATGTTATATTTATCATCGGAGAAAGGGTTTTTGTGGTGCACCACAAAGGTAACTTTGCGGAACAAAATTTCCTTTCTCTTTTTTTAAACGTTTTGGACGCTATTGAACTGAAACCTAAAGATTATATTTAATAGAATTTAAAGCTAAGGATTCACCTTTTAAAATATATAAAAATGAATTCGTAATTAAGTACACTAGATACTGCATTCGCAAGTTTAGTAGAAGCAGCATTGCTTCTTAAAATTACAGCGATAATAATAAACATAATATGGGTTATTAGACTGTATGTAAAATGGAACATGACTGTTTTAGTTGATTTTAATCAAAATAGCATTCATATGAAAGACCTGTAGTATTTGGATACAAATTAGATAAGAAGCAACAGAGCTTAGGCTATGCAGCACAAAGGGCTAAAGCTTAACTTGTTTACAGATTTAAGTTAACAACAATAGATGCTTGTAATAATTCAGAACAAGTATTTATAAATGCAGATTAAGACCTATGAAAAAAGACACATATAATGGGATGCCTTCTACACTCTTTAAAACAGAGAATCCATTTATTACAATTAAAAATATAGAAGCTCAGGAAACTTATAGTGTAAGACAGCCTGTTTTAAGACCAGGAAGACCAATTAAAGATTGTGAATTTGTTAACGATACGCATCCTACGACATTCCATCTGGGATTGTATTTTAAATCGGATTTGGTTGGTGTAGTAACTTTTATGAAAACACTAAATGAGACATTTGTTTCGGAAAACCAATATCAACTCCGCGGTATGGCTATTTTATCAGAACATCAGGGTTTACAATATGGAAATATTCTTATTCAAGTAGGAGAATCTATAGTAGAAAAACAACAAGATTCATTAATCTGGTTAAATGCTAGAGAAATAGCTGTGAAGTTTTATGAAAGAAATGGATATAAAATTAGTGGAAATGCATTTAATATTCCAAAAGTAGGTACACATTATATGATGTATAAAACTATTTCAAATTTATGATTACCTACAAACGTTTAATTACGGTTGAATCGCTTAGTCTATCTGAAGTTTGGAAACTATATGAAAACACTTTTCCTTTAAATGAAAGACGAAATATAGAAGGACAAACACACATTTTGAAATTAAACAATTATCACTGTGAGAGTATACATCAAAACGAAAAATTTATTGGGTTAATATTTTGGTGGAATTTTGATTCACTCCGTTATATTGAACATTTAGCGATTATACCGGGTCAAGCATAAAAGTTGGGGAGAATGTTATCTTTGAATAAAAAGTGTTTAGATTTTGAATATAGAATTAGCCCGTTATTTATTGCCAGAAGGCCTGTTAGAATATTTTGATATTGTAAACC
>NZ_JAWQUN010000051.1:0-1714 GCF_033447105.1 Formosa sejongensis | reverse complement strand
ATCGAGTAGGCAAAGGGATTTTCACCCTAAGCCTCTCACAGAACCGTGCTTGAAAGTCTCCCCTCACACGGCTCTTGTTGCACAAATCTAAGCAATAATGTTGATTTGTGAAAAGCTCCAATGATAGAACAACGTTGGATATTGTTTCCTTACATTTTCTAGCCATTTGTATGCTTTTCTAATACTGGTTTTATATCGCTTGTACCTTTTCCTAGCCCACCAAACCAATCGTTTACTCAATAACCTAAAGACTTTTGTTAGTTCGTACATCTTAAATTTACCATAATAACGCACCCAGCCCCTAATCATTGGATTAAGGTATTGAGCGACGCCTACAATACTTTTAAATGTAAGTTTACTTACCTTAAGTTCTTCAAGCTTTTCAGCGATTCGTTTTCTTGAACTTATACTTATAGCACAATCATACCCTAGAAACAACCTTCCATTTTTCTTAGAGCAGGCACTCCTTGGCTGAAAAGAATAGCCCAAAAAATCAAATTTGACTGTTGGGTACTTTTCTCTTCTTCTGTAGTCTCGGCAGTAGACTATCTTTGTCTTCTTGGGATGTAATTCCAAGCCTACCGATTCCATTCTTTGATGTACTAATCCCAGTATTTGTTCTGCGTGAGTTTTTGTATTACAGTGCAGTATCACATCATCGGCATAACGTGTGAAAGCTACATTCTCATCTGTCTGTTCTAACCATTTATCAAAAGCATAATGAAGAAAAAGGTTTGCCAATAATGGGCTGATTACTCCACCTTGTGGCGTTCCTTTTCCTTGCCTATGAATGAGTTCTCCAGATTTTGTAATAACGGGTGCTTCCAACCATCGTTCAATATAGAATTTTACCCAGTTTTCGGATACGTGTTTCTCTACTGCAAGCATCAGTTTACTGTGGTCAATGTTGTCAAAAAATCCTTTGATGTCCAAATCAATTACCCAGTTTTGTTTCCAACAATTTTCTCTAACTTTTGATAATGCCTGATGAGCACTTCTCTTTGGTCGATAACCGTAAGAATTTGAACTAAATAGGGCTTCTAATCTTGGTTCTATAAACATTTTTACAACCATTTGTCCAACTCTATCGCTAATAGTGGGTATACCTAATTTACGAATTGAACCGTCTTTCTTAGGTATTTCTACTTCTTTGACTGGAGGTGGAAAATAGCTTCCTGATGCCATTCGATTCCAAAGTTTGTACAGATGTTTACTACGGTTCATATCAAATTCTTGCATACTTACCCCATCAATTCCCGCACTCCCTTTGTTGGAACGCACTTTTTGATAAGCCTCCCAAACCATTTGGCGACTTATCGGTATTGATTTTGTTTCATTCCATAAATTCATCCTCAATATTTATTTGAGTTGGTAAATAAAATAAAACGGTACAACTTAACCCCTTTGCTCCATTTCCATTACAGAAACTTCATCACTACTACGGGTTAATCTGCCACTACATACAACTTCGGTATTTTGCCTTTAGGTTGTGCCTATTGTACATTTCCCTTATCATTTATATGTAGCTTCCCAAGTTCCGTAATTAAGCCTAAATAAAGTTCTTGCCACCTGAATGACGCCAGCCTTACAGTAAATAAATAGGTGATTACTGTAATCAATGTTATTTATAACACTACTTTTCACTCCGTATCATACTTCGTAGCTTTTGACTGGATGTTCGCAACTTCTCGACACCTCTTCAGTGGTTCACTTT
>NZ_JAWQUN010000050.1:0-2275 GCF_033447105.1 Formosa sejongensis | reverse complement strand
TAATTGCAGCACCTTTAGGTGGTTTAGAGCCATCGCCTATACAACGACTCTGATGGACCTACCATCATCTTATTTACAGCATTCAACCATTTTATTGCCGTGGTTGATTCTTGGCACACTATGATTAGTTGCGTTGTTTAAGCAGTGAATTTACTAAATAAAGCACGAACGGCGAAATTCCGAAGGAATTTCCCAAGTGAGCTAAAACCAGCAATTAATTATACACGGCTTAAGTTAGCATTTCAATAAAAACACTAAATTAAACATATATAAATAGAAAGCACAAAAGAGAGGAATAAGGTTATTATATACGGAGAGACTACAGATCTCGTCAACATTGAAAATCCCCTCTCTTTTTGTTCATCTTTAATTATTTGTTTTAATAAGGTATTCAAGAACCTCATTCTTCGGTTTCTACACAGATTTCGTACAGTTCTATGAGGCTATTAGACCTCGATTTTATAGCCTGTACAGAGCTTGTCGAAGTATTGAAACTCGCGTAGGTTGTACTTTCAAAAATCATTTCTTATGAATAAAGATATTAAATATTTTGTACTGCAAAGCACATCATGAATTCATACTAAAAATTTAAACGCATGAATAAATAGACATTAGTCATTTAGTATTCGATGTTACAGATTCAGATGGCAATTATTATCAGTTTAAAAATAACACTTCTGGCTTCAATAAGTTTATTAAATTCTTAGATATGGATACTCATTGTGTCATGGAAGCGACAGGTTATTATCACTACCAATTGGCTTATTTTTTACTAGAGTCAGGCATCAAAGTATCTGTAGAAAATCCATTAGCAGTAAAACGGTTTATACAAATGAAGTTGTCTAAAATCAAGACAGATAAAAGTGATTCTAAACTGATATGTGAGTATGCAAAACAGGTAGAATTAAAACTGTGGCAAGGAAATTCTAAAGTTCAAACAGAGTGTCTACAAATGACCAGACTCCTTTCTGTATATACAAAACAGAGCACTATGTTGAAAAATAAAGTACATGGAGAAACTGTTTTAGGCAATCCAAGTAAAGTAGTAGTCAGTTCCTTAAAACGAAGTTTAAAGCATGTTCAGAAGGAGCTAAAAACTTTAGAAGACAAACTATTAGTATTAGTAAAACAAGAGTACCAAGATCTATTAACTCGCGTAAAAACCATTCCAGGAATAGGAAATAAAACCGCTGTTATGCTATTGGTTTTAACCGATGGGTTTGATCGTTTTAGAAGCGGAAGTGAATTATGTAGTTACGCAGGATTAACACCTGTAATTAGAAAAAGTGGAAGTAGTATAAATGGACGACCTAGAATCAGTAAAATAGGTAATCAGAAACTACGCAATCTGTTATTTATGTGCAGCTTTAATGCATGTAAATACAACAAAGCTTGCCGAGATATTTATGAGCGTATAGTTGCCAAAGGAAAGAGTAAAAAGTTAGCATTAATAGCTGTGTGCAATAAGCTCTTAAAACAGGCTTTTGCTATAGCTAAATCGGGATTGATTTATGAAGATTCTTATAGAAGTACATTATTGAAAAATTAAGTAGATTTTACTTGTTTTTTACCACAGTACTTTGTTGGCAAATCGCTTTTTTCAAATTATTAATTCGGTTTATTCTTTCCACCGTTTTTAAGTGAAAGATTTTAAATTCAATTTATTATGAAATTCAAATATTCAAAATGGGCTTTTCCAGTTTCTATTCTGGCTTTAATATTGTCCATAACAAGCTTAATAGTGAGATTAATATGGCTATAATAGAAAACCAAAAACTAAATTTATCATATCTAAATTTTTCAATTGTTTTTTCTCTAATTGTATCTTCTTGTGTGGTAATTTTTTCAATTTTTCTAAAACCTTGTTGCCTGGTTATAAAAGTTTTTCCTTTTTGCGTTATTCTAAGCCCTCTATTATTTTCAATAATGAGTTCTTCGTTTAATAATTCGTCTTTTAAAGAATCCATTTCCCAGTCAACTAATTCAAGTTCAGACAAAGCTTCATTTATAAATTCCATTGTAATCTTTTTGTTTACAGGTTCTTTTTTAAGTTCCTTAACGTCAACTGCAATTAGGAATAATAATATTTTATCTAGTTTTTCTGTTCTTGTCATTTTTCAGAGTGTGATTGGTAAGTGTTTGCCAACGGTTAGTATATCTTAAGTTAGCCTTATTAAATATAAGTTATAAATTAAGTATCCAATCAGAAAGAACAAAAAGAGAGAATTAAGGTTATTTTGTATATTGAGACTTGATCTCGTTTTTCTTGAGAATC
>NZ_JAWQUN010000049.1:0-2452 GCF_033447105.1 Formosa sejongensis | reverse complement strand
GAGGGGATTTTCAATGTTGACGAGATCTGTAGTCTCTCCGTATATAATAACCTTATTCCTCTCTTTTGTGCTTTCTATTTATATATGTTTAAATTAGTGTTTTTATTGAAATGCTAACTTAAGATGTATATAAAAAAATAGGCGAATTAGTAGTACCAAGGCTTTTGGCTCGCATCAAATTTTGTGTTTAACAGAAAGCTGTTATTTCGAAATCGCCTACTTTTCCCCGATACCGTACGAATCCCTTCGTGTGGTATTCTAAATCAACCTTCAAACATCCTAAAAACAACAACATCATCAATCAGTCCTTTTTGGTCTGCGTAGTCACGGCTCATGCCTGATTTTTGTGTTTATGCAAAAAGAGTCGTTAATCTAAAGAGGAAGAAATCTACATTTTTCACACCTCTAAACTGAGCTCTAAACTAATCAAGACCTTACTTAAAGATTTTAGTTAATCTGAATAACTAGAATTTTACATTCCTTACCCATCTAAACGTACTAATTGTGTTTTGTTTGTTTAATTCGTTTTATATTTAGTTGAAAAATAAATTTAATTTCTAATAATCCAGGTTATTAATTTAAAAATGTATTATGACTAAATTTAATTATTTTGTTTTGGTTATTGGACTTACATTCCTATTTACAGGGTGTAAGTCTGAGACTAAAAACAGTAAAGAAAGTAGCGAAATTACTTTAAAAACACCTTTAGAGGAAAGATTCCATATGCTATTGGATTACCCTGTAGGCCCAGAAAACTTCCCTAGAAGTATGTCTTTAAATCCAGTAGAAATTCATACCGTGCCTTCAAAAGATTGGACAAGCGGATTTTTCCCAGGGAATTTATGGCAAATTTATCAACTTACAGGAGATACTGCCTACATCACAAAAGCTAAAGTTTGGACGGCTTTAATGGAGAATCAAAAAGAGAATGATAGAACCCACGATATGGGCTTTAAAATATATTGCAGTTTTGGTGAAGGTTTAAAAGTAGAGCCAGATAATGAAGTTTATAAAGACGTGATTGTAGAAAGTGCAAAAACTTTAATTACGCGTTATGATAGTAATGTAAAATCTATACGTTCTTGGGATTTTAATAAAGACGTTTGGGATTTTCCTGTGATTATAGATAATATGATGAATTTGGAATTATTGTTTGAATCTACAAAGATTACAGGAGATAGTACTTATTATAATATTGCCGTACAACATGCAAATACAACCATGAAAAATCAGTTTAGGGCAGATGGAAGTGTGTACCATGTCGTGAATTACGATACGATTTCTGGTGACGTAAAAACTAAGGATACGCACCAAGGTTTTAATGCAAATTCATCGTGGGCTAGAGGTCAGGGTTGGGCAATTTATGGTTATACCATGTGCTATCGCTATACAAAAGATCCTGCATATTTGGCACAAGCCGAACACACCATAAAATTCTATATGGAACATGAAAATCTTCCAGAAGATGGTATTCCGTATTGGGATTTTAACGATCCAGATATACCTAATTCTCCTAGAGATGCTTCGGCAGCATCGCTTATAACTTCAGCTTTATTTGAATTATATACGTTTACTGAAAAAGAAACCTATCTTGATTTTGCAAATAGGACTTTAAACATTCTAAATTCAGATGCATATTTATTGAATGATAAGGTTATGGGACCATTTTTATTAAATCATAGTACAGGAAATTGGCCTAAAAATGATGAGATTGATGAGCCAATAGTGTATGCCGATTATTACTTTTTGGAGGCTTTATTACGGGAACAGAATTTAAATTTATAAGTAAAATTTTAAGAGTACTAGACTTTCGAATAATACTCTTAGAAATGTTATTGTAGAATTAATTTGTTTTTTATAAGGTCTAAGTATGGTTGTTTTTAGGAAACTACCCACTATTGGTCTATAATTTATGGAGTATGAACTATAATTTATAATCGAAGTGATATGATTTTTTTAAAATTGTATTACAATTAATCATGCTTCTAATATTAAACCTTCAGTTACGATCTTGTTGTTTTTTTATAATATTTAAGGTGAAATTTTCAAAATATAATTTAAGATATATGAATACGATATTTTATAAAAAACGCGAAATTATTTTAATCACTAGTGATTTTTGTGTTGAACTTTTAGATCTTTTAAATAAGAAAATAAATATAGAGTATTCAGGAGTAGGTCGATTAATAAAATTGGAATTATGAATGTCAAAAATCACATAAAATGAAGACTATAAATTCAGAAAAGTGTATTAGATATATTTTTTTTGAACTCTGAAGTAAAAGAAATTCTCTACCATCAATATGCAAAACTTATGTGTAGAATTTATAATCACAAAGCCTTAACCTAATATAATTTCAAAAATTAATATGAAACTAAAATTTTTAATGTGTTTAACCTGTGTTTTTATTTTGCAATCGTGCAAGAAAGACACCGCTGTTAAAACACTATA
>NZ_JAWQUN010000048.1:0-2487 GCF_033447105.1 Formosa sejongensis | reverse complement strand
TTTCACAAATCAACATTATTGCTTAGATTTGTGCAACAAGAGCCGTGTGAGGGGAGACTTTCAAGCACGGTTCTGTGAGAGGCTTAGGGTGAAAATCCCTTTGCCTACTCGATTACAACAACGTTAGCTGTAATTTGAGCTACTCTTCACTGTCTCTATTTTGAGATTTCTTTCCTAAAACAAACACAGAAACTAAACTAACAACTGTACCACCTGCTATAATTCCACCAACAATATCTTGTCCAATTGTTGCCAAATAAGTTCCACAACCTATTCCTGCTAAACCTATTATTAAACCAAAAACTTGTCCAGCCTTACTTTGATATGACTGACTAATAACCATTTTGCTTTCGATAGAGATACGATGATTTTGTTGATTTTCTGCCATTTTCATAATTCTATCAGCACCATTAGTAATAACAGAATCGTACCTAATTAATGTTTCTGCATCAGGCAATGGTCCGGAATGTGATTTTTCTTGAATTAAAGTTACAGATAAACTTTGTAAAATCTCACGTTTTTTAGTTTTTGACAAACCTTCAAATACTTTAGGATTGATATTTGTCAATTCTTCCTCTAACTCTTGTAATTCTTCAGGAATTTTACTTCTTACAGGTTTGTTACTACTCAAGTGTATCTATTTTAAACAAAGTTTATTATGATTTTCTTTTTTGAAAGACTTTTTTGCAGATTTAAAATCGTCCCCAACATTCATCCAATCAGACCTTAATGCTTTTCTATCAGCTTCATCATCAGATTTTGAATAATTATAATCAAAATAAGAACCTGCAATATTAAGAACACTTCCTAAACCTACTAAAAAATTGTTTTTAGGTAATAAAAAATCAGTTCTATATTTCACTTTTCTCTTTTTCATTTTACGGATAACGGTTTTGTGTATGAGTTTTGAATCATTCATATGCTATAAATATAATGTATTTTTCTACATATTGTCAACATATCGTTCTAAATTAAGACAAAATTAATAATTTAAATAAAAACTACAGCTAACAACGTGTAAAAATAATTGCTTTGGCAATTGCCTACTTGGAAAATTCCTTCGGAATTTTCTCTGGCTCGTGAATGTTTACTAAATTAGTTGCTTAACCACGCAACTATCCTTACACAAGACCGTTGCCAGTAATTTGAGAAAAACATTCGTAATCATATTGACCTTAATCGGATTTGTAACATTTGGACAAGAAAAAAAGCTTGACCGAATTGATTATGAAGTGAATATAATTGAGTCTGACTCGACTCTGACGGAATTTGAATTTGATTGGGTGGAATTGACAGGAATTGTAACCGATGGTGGCGGAATTTTAAAAGTCTGGCGGAATAAAAATCAAATCTGTAAAATCGTTGAGGAAATTGGACTTTCTTACGGACGAATAAAAACTACGATATATTTAGAAAGTGGATTACCAATTAAAATAGTAGAAACGGAAGAGAATTTCGGACAAAAGAATGGCGAATTAAATTATAACGAACTGAATGAGATATTTAAAGCGACAATTTATGTTTTCGACTGGGAAAATGACGAAAGTAAAATTGAGCGAGTTGGTAAGAGAGTTTTAAGCGAAGGAAATTGCGCAACTTTTGATTATGAACCGATTTTAGAACGTGCGAAAAAAGCAACATCGGAATAAAAAAACTACTGGCAACACCGTATAAAAAAAATTGCTAGTTTTAGCTAAACCAAAGTTAGTTGCTTGTTTGCTAGCTTCTGATTTTCCTTCGGAAAATCCTCGCACACAAACACGCAACTTTCCTTATACATAAACGTTGTAAGCAATAATGACTTGTCCTGAAAAAAGGCTACATAATTTACACTATTATGTATAAAAATGACAAAGTAATTAGACGTTACAGTGAACCTTTCAAATTAAAAATCTTAGCAGAACTTAGTACTGGTAAACACACAAAGAGCGAACTTTGCAAGCTCTATTCTATTGCACCAACAACAGTCAATGTATGGATTAAAAAGTACAATCGTACTGACTTAATGAACACCAGAGTAAAAGTGGAAACAAAAGACGAAATATCTAGAATTAAAGCACTTCAAAAAGAAATTGAACAGCTTAAGAAGCTACTACTTAAAAAGGATCTCGATGCCATGGTAGAGGAATCCTATCTAGAAGTAGCCGCAGAAGATCTCGGTTACAAATCTATTGCTCAACTAAAAAAAAAGTTAAGTATAAAGCCTTAATTAAAGCTAAAGAAAAGTCTAAGGGTTTTGCTTCTTTAAACACTATAACTCATTGTTTTGGACTTAAACGTGATGCCTATTATAAGCATAAAGAAAGAGCTGATAAACGTTTAAAACTAGAACAACAGATTATTGAGATCGTTAGAAAAAGACGCAAAACCCTTCCTAGAGAAGGCGTGCGTAAACTCGAAAAATCATTGAAAGACGATTTTGCCAAAACTAACTTAAAAGTCGGGAGAGATACTTTATTTAAAGTCCTTAGAAAATATAACATGCTT
>NZ_JAWQUN010000047.1:0-2984 GCF_033447105.1 Formosa sejongensis | reverse complement strand
ATTATTTGAGAAAACAATGTTATATTTATCATCGGAGAAAGGGTTTTTGTGGTGCACCACAAAGGTAACTTTGCGGAACAAAATTTCCTTTCTCTTTTTTTAAACGTTTAGGACGCTATTGATATTTTAACTAAACCACTCTCAATTTTACTGCAGAGTGGTTTTTTTTTCTTCAAAGTTATTGTTAGACGTACATAACTTTTGTCATCTTGTACTTGTTACGTTATTATGTGTTGAATTCTTCTAGAGGAATTTTAGCGGCATTAAACGACATTTCCAAATCGTGTTTAGCGGCATCGTTTTTATAAACAACTCGAGCATTTCCCTTTGACGTTTTATTATTTAACATCGCAGAAATATCCGAAACTTTCCAACTTTCACCCGTTAGTAAATAGTTTTTATAATGTAAGCCCTTTTTGGAGGCTGCACTACATATACCCTTTACAACATCCTTAACATAAACCAATGCAAATTCAGCATCAAGATCATAAACCATTTGAATAAATGGATTGGGAGCTATTTTGTTTTTAAATAAGAACTGTAAACCTGTAGATGTTAAATCTTCTCGTTTCGAAAGTGATTTCTCCATAATTCCAACGGGAGAGATACTTGTTATTTCGAAAGCAGGATCTCTATGGTCAGCTATAAAAACGCTCTACAGTTTGATTAGCTATAAATTTCGCTCGGGCATACGGATGACTTTTCTTCCTTATAAACGGTATATCCTTTTTGTTAAAAGTATCTGTTAGATCTTTACCTTCTGGAGGCATTGTAAAATTAGTATTATAAGCCGCAACGGATAACACAAAAACCACATTTTCGATATTTGTCGTTTCATTCACAACACTCGAAAAAATTTCGATACCATGAATTGTGGGTCATATAATTCAGTTTTAGGGTCTTTTACATTTAATTGAAACCGCGTTACGCCGTGAATTACAATATCTCATCCGTTTACAAAGTTTTTTAAGTGTAATTTATTTTCAACATTTAAAGAAACAATCTCTAAATGTTCTTAAATGATTGTATTTCTCTGTTTTAGAAATACCTGTAGCCGACACTTTTACTTTAAATCAGATTATTTTTTTGCTAATTTTTAACATGTGAAGTCGTTCTTTGCCTTAGAAACTCTAGACCTTGAATCTATCAATGCACTCTCTTAAATTTAGCAATCTATTATTCAGTTTTTTTGACGAACATCGGGTTACTGTTTTACAACTAAAGATTAGCATGAAGAATTAAACCTAATTAGAGATGGTGCTTATTAGTGCTTGTTTGTAGTTTGTTTGTCCTTAACACAAACATACTTTTTAATCATATACTTGGTAATAGGGTCTAAGGTTTTTCCTGTTTCAGGATGCAAACCATAAGACGTAAAATACTCTAATTCTTTATTTAAATTTTTACCATACCAAATTTGTACACTTCCATCGGAATCAAAAAAAAGCGTTTCACAATCAGCATCAACTTTATTAAAATTACTAATGCGGTCTTCATTGAAAAGTTTTAATTGCCCCAAGTTATACCGTTCAGAATCAAACTCAGTTTCTGTATATCGATGTCCATCCCAAACCATCCAATGTTGTTTGTTTATAGCATAAAAACACATAAAGCCAGTACTTAATAAGACGACTAAAATTATAGTCAGTTTATGAGCTTTTATAAAACCATACGATCTATTGATTTTCGCGGTGTTGGATCTAACTTTATCTTCTTCAATATGTACTGCTTGAATTTTTAATTCAGCATTAACATCCTTTTTAGTGACATAATCTTCATAACTATTATAATTCAAAAATTCAGAAACCTTATTTAATAATTCAGTACTCGGGTTGTTAGTAATAGCTTCCGATTCATCAACATATTTTTCATAATACCTCACGAAAGTGATCTTACTCACCGGAAATTTTAAATCTTCTGTAAATACATTTTCAAGATGACTCGATAAACCATGTTTGGTGTTTTTTCCAGACTGTTTCTCTGCCTTTATAAATAAATCTTGAAATAACCTTTTTTTCATGCTTCGACCTTGTGTGTATAAATGTATTAAAACCATAAAGAGGATACAAACACAAACAGAACATATTACAGACATATCATTCAAATATATTTGATTCCATTTTGTATGCTTTGTGTTTCCCTGTAAACACTGCTTAATCAGTTTATTTGCTACAGAATAATTATTCAGCCAAATTGAGTTTGCAAGCTGTCTAATTAAGCTAAACAGGAGTATCTAAATAAAGCGGAATAAAATCTGGGAAGTAATTATGCTGCTTTCTTTAGTGTCTTCTATACTTCCCATCCGGAGTTAATCTCCAAATAATCAGCTAGTGTTTCAGCACTAAAAAACGTATCCGAAAACCTCGGACAGCCTAACTATTGTCAAATTTTAAAATCAATAAATATGAAAAGAATGCACTTTATTTTACTATTAGTTTTTCTTAATTTGGGCACATATTCGTGTTCTCCAGAAACCAATCTTACCGATGAAAATACTACAGCAGATTTAGATAATTGTTGTGGTGATGATGGAGATATAGATATCCCACCACCAGACGATCAAAATCCGAAATAGTTTACTATCGGTTATCGATTTACAGAACATCTTATAAGACATTTGTAAGATGTTCTGTCTTTTATTTACTTAAATTGTTTAATATTCTCACTTTTGCTAAATCCATACTCATGAGTTGTGATTTCAGTAAGAGCACAAGAGGTTAGAGTTCATAATATACTTAAGATTAGTACGTGTCTAATTATGTTTTATAAGTTTTTTGTTAGCACTGTTTTAGCTATTCAGATTAATTTTAGACTTTAATTTTAAACTCATTAATTGTTGTTTCCTCAACCAGCCCAAAATATTTTGATTGGTCTCAAAGGTAGTTCAAACTATGTACTTTAGTGCATTTCGCTTTAGCTTCTAAAAACTTTACCTTAGCCTTATGAATGAACAAAGATCCAATGGCCATAGTATATCTCGATTG
>NZ_JAWQUN010000046.1:0-3110 GCF_033447105.1 Formosa sejongensis | reverse complement strand
TGATTGACGAGAAACTCAGGAAGTATGAGTTTTAGTAATTCTAGGTAATTATCCAATTTGAGTTTTTTTTACAAAAATCGCGATCTTATTTCAATTCACACACACAACTTTTGTGCTTGATCCGTAATTATCCAATTTGAGTTTTTTTTACAAAAATCGCAATCTTATTTCAATTTACACACACAACTTTTGTGCTTGATCCGGTTTTACCTTTAAATAGAGAGTACAAGTATTTAAGTCGAGAAAAGGCAATCAAGAAAATGTTCTTAGATAAAACCAATCTCACTGAAGCAGAGAGAAAACCGGCAATGGACAAAATATTTATCGGACTGAATCGAAGTATATTTAAACTAGATAATCTTAATAAGGGGTAAAAAGATTTCTTATTTGTAATGGTCAGTTTTTAAATTCAATGTTGAAAGTTTAATTTGACTTTTTATTAATTATAAATTCCTTATTTCTATTCCGAAGTGATTAGAAAAGTTTGATAAAAGTGTTATTCAGAATTATTTTTTTGTTTTGAAAGGATAAAAAACTTTAATCCGCGTAAATATTTTTATCTATTTGGGTAAAAATATACCTTAAGAATTGGTTGTATTAGACGTAAATATTTGAAATTGGAAGAAAAAAAATAAAAAAACATACCTTATAATCCATATTTGTGGCAACGAAATTGGCAACGAAAAAAACAAAGCCCCGTAAACACTAGTGTTACGGGGCTTTTCAGCGGAGAATGAGGGATTCGAACCCCCGGAGGTGTAACCCTCAACAGTTTTCAAGACTGCCGCATTCGACCACTCTGCCAATTCTCCTTGAGTGCCTCATCAGGTGTTCCCTGAATGCGGGTGCAAATATAGTATCCTTTTTCGTTCTTTTCAAATAAAAATTAATAAAATTTCAAATATTTTTTCATAAAAAATCTAATAAATTCAAATTCAAATCATTATGTTCTGTTTTTCTTCTTACTTTTTTTCGACATTACAGTTGTTTACAGCAATAATTTAGAATTATATGAAGTAAAGTCGGTTTCAAATCCTATTTTTGGAGCCTATTAAATCAATGTATGGATATTATTAAACAGTTGCAATGGCGATATGCCACAAAAAAATTCGATAATACGCGCTTAATTGAAGAGGATAAACTACACGTACTGTTAGAAGCCTTCAATTTAACAGCGACCTCTTATGGTTTACAGCCTGTAAAATTGGTGGTGATTAAGAATAAAACGATGCAACAAGAATTAGTGGAAGCATCCATGAACCAGAAACAAGTTGTACAAGCCTCTCATGTTTTAGTGTTTTGTATAGAAACGACTATAGATAATGTATTTGTCGAAAATTATTTTAATCGTGTGCAAGCTATTCGCGATACGCCAGAGCACGTTTTAAAACCTTTTAAAGAATTTTTAATTTCAGATTTTGAAAGCAAGGAGCAAATCCAAATCGAAAATTGGGCAACGAAACAGGCTTATCTTGCTTTAGGGAATATGCTAACCGTTTGTGCCCTTGAAAATATTGATGCATGCCCTATGGAGGGTTTTATTCCTTCAGAATATGATCGTATTTTAAAATTAGCCGAAAGAGGATTACAGTCCGTTTTAGTGCTTCCTATTGGTTATCGTGCTGAAGATGATATGTTTTCTGAACTTAAAAAAGTAAGAAAATCTGTTACCGATACAATCATTCATTTGTAATAACAAAAAGACAAGGAATCTTCTTTTATCACCTTTTTTATTCCTTTGTTTAATCGTAAATTTGGAATCAATTTTAAATATACCTCATGCCTGGATTTGAACTTTTTGGAAGTGCTGAACAAAAGGAAGTACACGATGTACTTGAAAGCGGAATTTTAATGCGATATGGTTTCGACAATATGCGGAACAATCATTGGAAAGCTAAAGAATTAGAAACTGAATTACAAACGCAAATGCAAGTTAAGCATGCTCAATTAGTTTCTAGTGGTACTGCAGCTGTTTCTGTGGCTTTAGCTATTGCTGGTGTTGGTGCTGGCGACGAAGTTATACTGCCAACATTTACTTTTGTTGCTAGTTTTGAAGCTGTTTTAATGCTTGGTGCGATTCCCATACTTGTAGATATTGATGATACTTTAACTTTAGATATTCTGGCCGTTAAGAACGCAATTACTCCTAAAACAAAAGCAATTATGCCTGTGCATATGTGCGGCGGTATGGCACGTTTAAAAGACTTAAAACAGATTTGTGAGACTCATAATCTAAAATTAATTGAAGACGCTTGTCAGGCGATTGGAGGAACTTACGAAGGTAAACCTCTAGGAAGCTACGGCGATGTGGGGTGTTTTTCGTTCGATTTTGTAAAAACAATTACCGCTGGAGAAGGTGGAGCTATTATAACTAATAACGACGAGTATGCAACGTGGGCAGATCACTATAGCGATCATGGTCACGATCATGTGGGTACAGATCGTGGTGCTGAAAGTCATCCGTTTTTAGGATATAACTTTAGAATTTCTGAACTTCATGCCGCTGTTGGCTTAGCACAGGTTAGACGTTTAAATGATTTTATTGCAATTCAGAAAAAGCATTACACTATTTTAAAAGATGCATTAAGTACCATTTCTGAACTTACATTTAGAACAATCCCTGAAGGTGGCGAAGAAAATTATTCTTTTTTAAGTTTCTTCCTGCCAGATTTAGAAACCTCTACTTTGGCTATTGCTGCTTTAAAAGAAGCAGGTATTGATGGTTGTTTTCATTATTATAATAACAGTTGGCATTATGTTAGAAAATGGGAACATTTAAAAGAGGCTAAAAGTCTATTCCCAATTGCCCCTCAAATTAAAGAAGGATTAAGCGCTTTAGAAACTAAATCTTTCGAACAATCAGATCATTATATTGGAAGAAATATTTCCTGCCTAATAAAATTATCTTGGACTGAAGCCGAAGTTAAGACTAGAGCTTCAAAAATGGTTGAAGCGATTAAAAGCATCCTATAAAATAAATATTTTAACAATCCTGTCCTAAATAAAATTAAGGCGCACTAATTTTAACCATTTTACTGGTTTAACCATTAATTTTTGTGTTTTTTCAAAATAGAACCCCTTGCATATAATTATTTGCAGGGGGTTTACCT
>NZ_JAWQUN010000045.1:0-3598 GCF_033447105.1 Formosa sejongensis | reverse complement strand
CGTTAAGCGGGTGCAAATATAAAACCCTTTTTTTAATCTCGCAATGTTTATTTGATTTTTTTTTAAGACCGCTTTTGCAAGCTTTCTCATCTAAACCAAATCAACACTCAAAGAACTTTTTACCCTAAAAACGTTGCCGTTTTTAGCGGTTGCAAACTTACAACCTTTTTGTTTAATAACATGCTTTTATTTCTCTTTTTTAATCTTAAATCAAATTAGTTAAATAATGCTTTGTTAATGAACATCTTGCCTTGCTAACTACCGTAGTTGTCTCGCTAAGCGGGTGCAAATATACACCCTTTCTTTATTATAAATCTAATGTTTTATAAGTTTATTTTGAAATAATATGTAAAGCGAATGTTATTAGATGGTTACAACCGTGTTTTATTTTAAACACTTATGATTTGTCTAATAGAATGCTTACTTAATACATATAATATACATTAGAATTCTTCCTATACTTTATATTATATTCCGCTTACAAGCTAACTCTATTGACTTGTTTTTAAATAAACCATGCCCAGGTTGTAAGGATATAAACTCTCTACCCTCTTATAGCATTACAATGTAAATGATATTAATATAAAAATGACAAGGCTATATAGCTTACTATTAGTATTTTTAAAAACCGAAAAAGACTTCTACTATATATAAAGTCTAAATACATTAAACACTATATTATTTTGAACATAGAAAAAGACATCATTATTATTGGAGCAGGCCCTATTGGTATAGCTTGTGCTATGGCCTGTAAAGACAAAAACCTTAACTACCTAGTTATAGAAAAAGGATCCCTAACCAATTCCATTTTCAACTACCCATTAAACATGACGTTTTTCTCTACTTCAGAAAAAATAGAGATCGATAGTATTCCTTTTATAAGTAACAACCCGAAACCAACTAGAAACGAAGCTTTGGAATATTACAGACGTGTAGCAACTTCCAATAACCTACATATAAATTTATACGAAGAGGTAAAAGATATTGTAAAGAAAGACAATGAATTTATCATTAATACAAGTAAAACGAATTACAGCGCTAAAAAAGTAATTATTTCTACTGGGTTTTACGACGTTCCTGTAAACCTTAATGTTACTGGAGAAGACCTCCCTAAAGTGACACATTATTACAAGGAAGCACATCCTTATAGTATGCAGCATGTTATTATAGTAGGAGCTAGTAACTCTTCTGTAGATGCTGCTTTAGAAATTTACAGAAAAGGAGGCCATGTCACTATGGTTGTAAGAGGTGATGCTATTGGAGACCGAGTTAAATATTGGGTAAAACCGGATATTATAAATAGAATCGCTGAAGGTTCTATTACTGCACACTTCAATTCTGAAATACAAGAGATAAAAGAAGATGCTGTTATAATCTCTACTCCTAAAGGGAATATTACCATAGCGAACGATTATGTTTTAGCTTTAACAGGATATCAACCAAACATTACTTTATTAGAACACGCTGGAATTTCATTTTCGGAAGACGGAAAATATATTCCGTATTATAATGAAGACTCTATGGAAACCAATATTGAAGGTTTATATCTTGCTGGTGTTATTTGTGGCGGAATGGATACCCATAAATGGTTTATAGAAAACTCTAGAATTCATGCGAAGAAAATTATTAGTCATATTAAGGTTAATACGTAAGCTTCTGTTAAAACTATAATCATTACAAAAATTTAGTTTCTCAAAATTTGGCCTAGTTGTTTTATATCAACTTGTTCATCATGATGATGCCTGGCTTTCATTTCTAAATCTCTAATATGATTCAATTTTATACTATTGATATAAACCTCTAGCATTAAATCGTTATTCGATGCCCAATGTGATTTTATAAAGTTTACTTACTGCATTCCAATCAACATTTAAGTAGACCATTTTCCTCACATAATTTTAACCAAAGCTCCAAAACAACCTAGTTTAGAAGACAATTGAAGGTATGAATGATCTAGAGTATTGAAACAAATAAAATTTCCTGAATGTAATTCAATATCTTCTTCTCCAAATTTCAAGTTCACAGATCCTGAATACATATAAAGACATAAAAATTTATACGCAGTATGTAGTCTAATTTTTAAGTTGTTTTGACTCTCTATATTTAAAGCCCTTAACTCACCTTTTGTATGTCTTGTAGTCATAAGATTGAAATCTACACATCTTCCCATGGAATTTGTTTGCCAATCACCTTCAAAACAATCTACATCTCCAACATTTAAAGTTATAGTATGTTTGTGCTCATGTTCTAGAATTAGTTGGCCCTCTAAAACCATCAACTGTCTAGAAATGCCAGGAAGGGACGTGAAATTTGAACTTTCAATTTCTACGGTTGCAGTACTTAATCTAAACTCAAAATTTAATTTGGAATATTCTGCTCCTTTAGGGTAAATAGAGAGTTGTGTTGTTTCTCCTCCACTCCACTGTTTTGGTAAAAAATCTTTGGAAGTTAATATGTAATAATTCATATACAGATTAAAAATTATACTTCGTGAATTCTATTAATCCTGTTGGAGTCTTATTGATGATATCTAAACCACCTACTCAATTAGTATTCTAGGCTTATATTCAATTTCGAAAGCACACGAATTGGCGATAAAACATAAACGGCCTGCTTTGGTATGAAGTGCTTCAGCGAGTTCTTTTAGTTCTACAGTTTTAATAGTCACTTTTGGTTTTAGGATAATTTTTGTGAAGGCTCCACTTCCATCATCATTCAGTTTTAAAAAGCCCTCAACGTTGTCAGAATATTTCAATATGAAAATACCCGCTTGTTCGCATACATATATATAGGACATAAAATGACAAGACGATAATGCCGCCATTAATAATTCTTCTGGATTATATTTTGAAGCATCACCTTTAAAAGCTTTGGCTGCAGAAACTTCAAAGGTCTTTCCGTCTTCTAAAAACACTTGATGCGTTTTTAAAGAACCTCCAGATTGCTTTTCAATTAGAGCCGTTTCTAAATCCCAATGGTTTTGTATTTTAAACTGAAAGGTTGTTAACATAGTATTCTGATTGTATAAAATTAAAACATTTAACTTAAACAGTTAATAAACAATGCATTTCACCGAAAAAATTAAGGATTAGATGGCCTGTTTTATTAAAAACATTAATTTAATAAAAAAGAATATGCTTAAGAAATCGGTATTAATTGAGAATAAAAGTAAAATAACAACAAAAAATCTACAATTAGTAATTAAAAATGATACTCGTGAAGGCACTATACCTATAGAAGATATTGGCTTCTTACTTATCGACCATGCCGAAACCTACATTAGCATGTCTGCGATGAACCAGCTTATAGAAAATAACGTGGCTCTTATTATATGCAATAAATCTCATTTACCTAATGGAATGTTTTTAAATCTAAATAGCCACCATATTCAACAAGAAATATTCAAGAATCAAATAAACGCGAGTATACCTCTAAAAAAGCAATTGTGGCAACAAACAATTGTAGAAAAAATAACAACTGAACCACTATGGACTACAAGTCCATAGGTTCGGGCTCGTGACTGAAAGTCACCCCATGATCATTTCTCAATTATAAAATTTGTGATATTCCCATCGTCCGGTCTACGATGATGCTCCAA
>NZ_JAWQUN010000044.1:2826-5269 GCF_033447105.1 Formosa sejongensis | reverse complement strand
AACGAGTTAAGATAAAAAAAGAAAACTCATTATTACCTTACCCTTCGGGGAAGATGTTCGAGAGAGCAGATGGGGATAAGTTCATTAACATATTGAATTGACAGCGTAGATATTAACTGGAAACGGTTAGTATCACAAAAAGAGAATAAACCATTTTGAGTACCAAATTTAATTCCATTAGTTGTTAAAAGTAATAGTCGAAAGACTTAAAAATTTAACGATGAAGAGTTTGATCCTGGCTCAGGATGAACGCTAGCGGCAGGCTTAACACATGCAAGTCGAGGGGTAACAGGGAGCTTGCTCCGCTGACGACCGGCGCACGGGTGCGTAACGCGTATGCAATCTACCTTTTACAGAGGGATAGCCCAGAGAAATTTGGATTAATACCTCATAGTTTATTAGAGTGGCATCACTTTAATAATAAAGATTTATCGGTAAAAGATGAGCATGCGTTCTATTAGTTAGTTGGTAAGGTAACGGCTTACCAAGACAGCGATAGATAGGGGCCCTGAGAGGGGGATCCCCCACACTGGTACTGAGACACGGACCAGACTCCTACGGGAGGCAGCAGTGAGGAATATTGGACAATGGGCGAGAGCCTGATCCAGCCATGCCGCGTGCAGGACGACTGCCCTATGGGTTGTAAACTGCTTTTATACAGGAAGAAACACTGCTACGTGTAGCAGCTTGACGGTACTGTAAGAATAAGGATCGGCTAACTCCGTGCCAGCAGCCGCGGTAATACGGAGGATCCAAGCGTTATCCGGAATCATTGGGTTTAAAGGGTCCGTAGGTGGATAATTAAGTCAGGGGTGAAAGTCTGCAGCTCAACTGTAGAATTGCCTTTGATACTGGTTATCTTGAATCATTATGAAGTAGTTAGAATATGTAGTGTAGCGGTGAAATGCATAGATATTACATAGAATACCAATTGCGAAGGCAGATTACTAATAATGTATTGACACTGATGGACGAAAGCGTGGGGAGCGAACAGGATTAGATACCCTGGTAGTCCACGCCGTAAACGATGGATACTAGCTGTTCGGACTTCGGTCTGAGTGGCTAAGCGAAAGTGATAAGTATCCCACCTGGGGAGTACGTTCGCAAGAATGAAACTCAAAGGAATTGACGGGGGCCCGCACAAGCGGTGGAGCATGTGGTTTAATTCGATGATACGCGAGGAACCTTACCAGGGCTTAAATGTAGATTGACAGGACTAGAGATAGTTTTTTCTTCGGACAATTTACAAGGTGCTGCATGGTTGTCGTCAGCTCGTGCCGTGAGGTGTCAGGTTAAGTCCTATAACGAGCGCAACCCCTGTTGTTAGTTGCCAGCGAGTCATGTCGGGAACTCTAACAAGACTGCCAGTGCAAACTGTGAGGAAGGTGGGGATGACGTCAAATCATCACGGCCCTTACGTCCTGGGCTACACACGTGCTACAATGGTAGGGACAGAGAGCAGCCACTGGGCGACCAGGAGCGAATCTATAAACCCTATCACAGTTCGGATCGGAGTCTGCAACTCGACTCCGTGAAGCTGGAATCGCTAGTAATCGCATATCAGCCATGATGCGGTGAATACGTTCCCGGGCCTTGTACACACCGCCCGTCAAGCCATGGAAGTTGGAAGTGCCTGAAGTCCGTCACCGCAAGGAGCGGCCTAGGGTAAAGTCGATAACTAGGGCTAAGTCGTAACAAGGTAGCCGTACCGGAAGGTGCGGCTGGAACACCTCCTTTCTAGAGAAAGACGACTATTGGAAGTAAAATAGTAAAAAGGAAAAGGAAAAGTTTATTCTCCTGCTGTTAATTTAAAATACAAACTATTATAGTTAGAGTCTCATAGCTCAGCTGGTTAGAGCGCTACACTGATAATGTAGAGGTCGGCAGTTCGAGTCTGCCTGAGACTACTAAATATAAAGTTTAAAGGAAATTCTAGAAGTAGAGTAATTACGAAGTAATTAGCATTATAAATTGATAATTATTAATTATTCATTGCTAAAACGGGGGATTAGCTCAGCTGGCTAGAGCGCCTGCCTTGCACGCAGGAGGTCATCGGTTCGACTCCGATATTCTCCACAATCCCATCCTAGCCTTCCTAAAGGGAAGGAATAAGGTAGGAAAAAGTTCATTGACATATTGAAAAAGATACATAAAAATACATTAAAGTATTTGATTGTTTAGTATTGCACATACTAAATATGATATATTTTAAAAAAATAATAATTCGTTGTTAGTTAAGGTTTACGAGCTTTTAACTAATAACAAACTCATTAAAAAAGCAAAAAGTACAATAAGCTAAATAAGGGCGTATGGGGAATGCCTAGGCTCTCAGAGGCGATGAAGGACGTGATAAGCTGCGAAAAGCTGCGGGGATTGGCACATACAATGTGATCCGCAGATATCCGAATGGGGCAACCCGGCATATTGAAGATATGTCACCTCG
>NZ_JAWQUN010000043.1:0-12312 GCF_033447105.1 Formosa sejongensis | reverse complement strand
CATTGGAGCTTTTCACAAATCAACATTATTGCTTAGATTTGTGCAACAAGAGCCGTGTGAGGGGAGACTTTCAAGCACGGTTCTGTGAGAGGCTTAGGGTGAAAATCCCTTTGCCTACTCGATTACAACAACGATATTTCCAGTAACATCACAAGTCCATTAAATTGAATTTTTATTGAATAATGTATTGATTAACACAAGTTTGTTGTGTTATAGTAATTGAATAAAAAGCTTAAAAATGGACACTAATATTTAAATTGAAAAAAGTATATAAATTAATGTCTTTTTGTAATATAAGTTACCTAGTAATTGCTGAGTACTTTGTATTTTTATAATCTAAATTCAGGATATGGAAGACATGCTTTTTTATGATAGAATGCAATTTGCTTTTACCATTACATTTCATTACTTATTTCCACAATTAACCATGGGTCTATCTTTAATGATTGTCTATTTTAAGTGGAAATTCCTAAGAACAAAAATTGACAAGTACAACGATGCAGCTAAGTTCTGGATGAAGATTTTTGCACTAAATTTTGCGATGGGCGTGGTTACAGGAATACCAATGGAATTTCAGTTTGGTACCAATTGGGCTAAGTTTTCGGAACTCACAGGAGGTATTATAGGTCAAACATTAGCAATGGAAGGTATGTTTTCCTTCTTTTTGGAGTCGTCCTTTTTAGGACTCTTTATGTTTGGTGAAAAACTATTAGGTCATAAATTACATTTTGTAACGGGTTTTCTGGTCTTTTTAGGGTCTTGGGCGAGTGGATATTTAATTATTGCTACACATTCTTGGATGCAATATCCTGTAGGTTATGAAATCTTAGAAAATGGAAAATTCGTCCTTACTAATTTTGGTGCTCTATTTTCTAATCCGTGGTTATTGCCTTCTTATTTACATAATCAAGCCGCTTCTTTAGTGACATCATCATTTGTAGTCGCTGCGATTGGAGCTTTTTATTTACTGAATGATAAGCATCATGAATTCGGAAAGTTATTTGTGAAAACAGGGGTCATTTTCGGATTAATTTCTAGTCTATTGGTTGCTTTTCCAACAGGAGATTTAGTTGCAAAAAATGTAGCGAAACATCAACCTGTAACCTTTGCAGCAATGGAAGGACTTTTTGAAACCGAAGATGGTGGCTCTGAAATTGTACTTATTGGTCAGCCTAATATATTAGAAAAAAAATTAGATAATAAAATAGCTGTACCAAATATGTTGAGTTTTTTAACGTATCAGAAATGGCACGCACAAATTAAAGGATTGAATGAATTTGATGAAAGTGTCCATCCCACTAATATTCCTGGTTTATATTATGCCTATCATATTATGGTAGGTTTAGGAACCATTTTTATTGGCTTAATGTTGCTTGCAGCTGTACAGTTATTCAGGAAAAAACTGTACAAAACGACATGGATTCTTTGGGCGCTTATGTTAATGCTACCTTTTCCATACATCGCAAATACTACAGGTTGGTACACCGCAGAATTAGGAAGACAGCCTTGGTTAGTTTACGATTTACTGCGTACTGCCGATGGTGCATCGCCAACAGTATCTTCTGGGAATACCTTATTTACATTGCTTGGTTTTATAGGCCTATACATACTCTTAGGTTTGTTGTTTTTAATGCTTGCAGGAAAAATTATTAATAAAGGACCACAACTAAATAAACACTAATTATGGAATTATTTTGGTATATCGTTTTAATGACAATGTTAGCTGTTTATGTAATTTTAGATGGTTATGATTTTGGAGCTGGCATCATTCATTTATTTTTTGCTAAAACTGAAAAAGATAAAAAAGCTATAACAAGCGCAATTGGGCCGTTTTGGGATGCGAACGAAGTTTGGCTTATTGCCGTTGGAGGTGTATTATTTTTTGCATTTCCTACCTTGTATGCGTCTTCTTTTAGTGGCTTTTATTTGCCTTTAATGATGATTTTATGGCTCCTTATTTTTAGAGCCATAGGTTTAGAATTAAGAGGACAAGTGCATAATCACATGTGGGAAGCGATTTGGGATAAAGCCTTTGGAATATCAAGCTTATTATTAGCCCTTTTTTTTGGAGTGGCATTAGGAAACATCGTTCGTGGTGTTAATTTAGGAAATGTTGTAGATGGTGTTTCTACATACGAAGCGCACTATTTCTTTTTACCTCTTTGGAATTCAAGCTTTAGTCCGCATGCAGAAGAACTAGGTATTATAGATTGGTTTACATTATTATTGGGTATAATAGGTGTTGTATCTTTAGCAATACATGGTGCCAATTGGATTATTTTTAAAACCAATTCAGATCTAAATGAAAAACTAAAGAAAGTGGTTTTTAATCTAAATATTGTTCTTGTAGGTTTAGTGGTTATTTCGCTTTTAGTTTGGCATATTATCGAACCGAATCCGTTTCATAATTTTATAGACAAGCCTTGGTTTTTAATATTTCCGTTAATTACGTTTACAGGGTTATTCGGATTGTTTAAAGTTAAAACCTTTAAAAAACATGGTGTGGGTTTTTTGTTTTCTTCACTGTTTTTATTCGGAGGACTTACATCAACCGTAGCTTCTATTTTTCCAAAAGTATTGCCGTCAACCAACAGTATAAATCCAGATTTAACATTGTATAATGTGGCGGCTCATGAATACGGATTAACTGTCGGATTGTATTGGTTTCCCATTGCAGCCGTTTTGGTTGGGGTTTATATGTTTATTCAATATAAAGTCTTTAACGGAAAAATGGATGATATAGGTTACGGCGAACATTAATTATAAATCATACTGATATGACGGGTACTTTAATTTCATTAATTAGTATTTTCATAGGGATTATCGCTGCAAACGTAGTTGGATTTTTTAAAAGTAAATATTCATTTGGCTTTACAGGAAACACTTTAATTGGTGTTTTTGGAAGTGTATTTCTGATAAAATCCTTCGGAAGATTGGGTTTCGATCCTTGGTCTATTATGGACAACGGAACATTTCACAGTGCGCTTTTTATTGTAAATGTTATGGTGTCAGCATTAGGAGGAGCATTAGGACTTGTAATTGTAAAAATGATTTACACTAAATTAAATGCATAGTCAATCGTGTCCTAAATATTATTAAATGTTCATTTTTTTCATTGATAAAAAGATCCTTCGGCTTCGCTCTGGATAAACCATGCCAAAAAAATCTAGGCTTACTAACTTTTATCTAAATTTTTTGTTCACCATTTAAATTTAAAGAACTCGCAGCTGAAAATCAGATACGTAGATACATTCGTTTAGATCAAACCTACTACCGGCAGGTTTAAATTTAGCGATACTTTCTCTTCAAATTCTACGATAAATTTTCGATAGGCCAACAAAAAAAACAAAATTCAACTTGGATAGAAAAAGTACCTCCCTCAGTACAAGTAATTCTATAAAATCAACGTCGGTATATCTTTTTTGAAAAAGAGACTAATCGATTAGGACGCTATTGATGCATAATATAAATCGGAAGGGTTTACAATGTCATGCTAAGACAAATGAAACCACAGAGAAATCTACATTACATAAAGTACTAAATTTATACTCAAACGATAAAGCTATTGGTTATAACGAAAATGAAGTTAGAGGGATTTGGAGTATCGCTTTTGATAAATAACCAATAGTAAGAGATACACTTTATTTATGACAGTTAGAACTAAATATATCTAGCTCTAACAGTCATAATTATATTCATTTAATAAATAGCAAATAGTATCTGTACCATACTATTATTATAAGATGATTTTTTTCCTAACAGAGAAAGGTATCACAATATCATTAATTTCATCTTCTGTAAACTGTTTTAATTGTTCACGGAATTTACGTTCATATTTTTCTCGTTGAATTTTATAGCCTCTTTTAATTTGGTGATACGTATTTAAAGGCCAATGTTTAAGTATCGATTTTTGTTTTTCACATCCTATTAAAATATGAAAGGAATGATGTTTAGACTCACGAATAAAAATAGAAAAAGGAATCTCGTTATCTTTATTCAAATAAGATATTGGAACTTCCTGACCGTGTAACGTATCACTTAAATTAATTTCTAAATTACCATCGAAAAGGCTGTTGTTTTTAGTATCGTGAATGGTTTTACTAAAGCCATCAGTATTTGAATCTAAAGACAATTTTATGTTTTTAGTGATCTGACCAATTTTAAAATTAATTTGTACAGACTCTTCATTTTCAGTATACACTTGATAACTAAAAACTACTTTTGTGGGCATATAACCTAATGGCACTTTTATTTTATGCATAATAAGAATATTAGGTCTAATATCCGAGTCAAGTTTATGGTCTAAAACTTTTTTTTGATGCTCACTAGATCTAGTCTTTTCAAACGAAAGCGTAATATGCTTTTGGGAAGGAGAAGCATATTCAATATTCATTTCGTTTTTAGGTGTCTCAAAACGTTCTGGAATTAATAAGTTTAGTTCAGCCTTTTTAATAATATCGAATATTTTGTTAGCCGCTGCATCTTCTTCATTTGTAAATTCTGGAGTTGCCTGTAAAGGAGGAGTGATTTGGTTATCGCGAATTAAGTTATCTATGTCTTTCATGATACAGCAGGTTTAAAAGGTTAAAATATGATTTTTGAAACAATTATAGTGCTGTAAAAAAGGTAAAAGAATTAAAGCACGATAAAGTATAATATCATGACTTAAAATTACATATAAATATCTATTTTTCAACTAAAAATCAGGTATTTAACTTTTTATTTGATGTTAAAATTCAATTCTAAATTAAGTTGTCAAAAAGGTAAAAAATTATCATAGACGCTCAGGGATTACTATTACTTTTTGGTTTAGTTACTGTGTTTTAAAACATAACTGTTAAGCTGATTTGGGATAGTAGTATTTACAATATCTATCAAGACATTAAGTTTTATAATGTCATTGTTTTTATTGTATTTAAAGTTGGGCAACATAGCGTGATTACGTCTTAATTTAGTCTAGTATATTATCCTTTTCAATAAAGCTACCTATACTGTTAACATTATAGAATTTAAGATATAATTATTGTTATTGGTTGTCTCTTTAGGCTGTAGCGCCGTATTGGTTCATAATTTATAGTGTTTGAATTTTAAGTTATAGACATAATTGGTTGTTTTGGCTAACATTGTATTGTGATTAGTATTTTGCTAACCAACTAACCAACTAAACATGTTGAAATCAACCTGTATTGCACTTCTCTTTTTTATCTTTTCATTCACGGTATCCTATTCACAAAATCATATTACATTAAAAGGAAAAGTCGTAACCGACAGTTTAGAGTTGGCAGTCGAGTCGGCAACCGTATATTTAATTCAGCCTAAAGATTCTTCGGTGGTAGATTATACTATTTCCGATAAAAACGGATTATTTACTTTAGAAACAAAACCACACGCGCAGCCTGTTATTTTTAAGGTGTACAGCCAAGGGCATCAGGAATTCACTAAAACATTTTCAACTTTAAAAGAGTCTACCAATTTTGGTACAATAGCTTTAGGGGAACATGCCAGTGTTTTAGACGAGGTTGTAATACAGGCCGATCCGCCTATTCGGATAAAAAAAGATACTTTAGAGTTTACGGCATCGTCCTTTAAGGTACGACCAGATTCTAATGTAGAAGAGTTATTAAAACAACTACCAGGGGTCGAGATAGATGCCAATAAAAACATTACCGTTAACGGTAAGCCGGTAAACCAAGTGCTTATTAATGGGCAGCCGTTTTTTGGAGAAGATGGTAAAATAGCCATACAGAATTTACCCTCAGAACTCATAAAAAAGATACAGGTATCGGATACGAAAACCGAGGAAGAAGAATTTACGGATGATGCAGGAAGTGGAGAAAATGCTTCAATTAATTTAACGATTGAAGAAGATAAAAACAGAGGGGTTTTTGGAAAGTTTTTAGCCGGAGGAGGTACAGACCAGCGTTACGAAAGTAGTGCACTTATAAGTTATTTTAAAAATAAACGCCGGATAAGTGTTCTGGCCTCGTCTAACAATATTAACGCGACAGGGTTTTCTATGGACGAGGTGTTCGATAATATGGGCGGCGGACGAAATTCGGGCTATCGGGTTGTTTCTGGTAGTAATGGAAATTCTTCGAGCCCAGTAGGGATTATTAAATCTAATTTAATAGGTTTAAATTATACCGATGAATGGTTTAAAGGCTTTACCCCAACAATAGATTACCGATTTACCAATTCCGATTCGGAAAACGATAATAAAACCTCCAGATATACGGTGCTGCCGGAAGGGTCTATACTGTCTAATTCTACAGCTAAAACAACAGCAGATTTTTCTGGGAACGACGCTAATTTAAAGTTTGAATACAATATAGATTCCACTACCAAGTTAATAGTACAACCTAAATTTAAACAGGGGCGCACACAAAATTATTCGAATTTTAATGAATCCTCTGTTAATGAAAACAATGTCTTAATTAACGAAAGTAACGCGTTAAATACGAGCGAAACAGATAATACGAATTTCGATAATAATATAATGTTTTATAAGCAGTTAAAGAAAAAGGGGCGCTATTTTACAACAAGTTTTAGAAACGAAAACTCGAATAGTAAAGGCGATGCTTTGGTGAATTCGGCTACGTTGTTTTACGATGATACTGCCGAAGACGATATACGTAACCAAAATACGATTACTAATAACGCTAACGACAAATACTCGTTATCGTTTAGATATATAGAACCCATTTCAGACTCTTTACGTCTTACATTTAGTCTGTCGTCTTACATATTAACGACTGCCGACGATGTAGAAACATTCGATTACGATACAGCAACAGATGCGTATACCAATGTAAATGCGCTAATGACTAATTATACAACATCTTCCAGAATGCAACTTACACCCTCTGTTGGGGTGGTACTTCGGAAGAAAAAATATTATTTAAGTTTGTCTTTGAATACTTGGTTTATTGATGCCGAGTTTTATTCAGATTATTTAAGTAGACAAACCACTTTAGACCGTAATTTTGTGATTCCCGATGCCGATATTAATTTTAATTATAGGCTTTCTAAATCTAAAGTAATTTTTGCAAGCTACCATAGTGGGTTTTGGATGCCACGCGCCGATTACTTTTTAGAGGTTGCCAATTTAGAAAATCCGTTAAATACCATTATCGGTAATCCCGATTTAAGGCTTCAAAAAAATCATAATTTAAGAGCTGGATTTCAGGATTACGATTATAAAACACGTTCGGGTTATAGTATTTATAGTAATATGAAGTATTACGATATAAATATTGTGCCAACTTCGGTGTACGACGAGAGCGGAAAGCAAACCACGACTTATGTTAATATCTTTAAAACCTACGATGCAGCTTTAGGAGGGAATTGGAATAAAACGATTAAGAAAGACGAACATCAGTATAATTTTGAATTGGGATTGAATTCTAATTACAGTTTAAATCGTGGGTTTACCAATGGCTTAGAATACGCTGCCAAAACGGTAAGAATTTCTCCCACGATAGAATTTGGTTACGAATACAGCGATGTATTAACCGTAAGACCATCTTATACGTATTCTTACGATAAAACCGCTTACGACAACGAGTCTATAAATTCGGCATCTAATAATATGCATAGTTTTAGAGTTGAAGCCACCACGTATTGGCCTAAAAACTGGACGTTTGGTAATGATTTTGGATACACCTATAACTCTAATATCTCTGGCGGATTTAAGAAAGATTTCTACCTGTGGAATACGAGTTTAGCCTATAGCTTTTACGAAGATAAAATGACACTTAAGGTGAAGGTTTACGATATATTAAATCAGAACCAGAGTACCTATAGAACCATAACCCCAACCACTATTACAGATACCGAAAACACCGTTTTAAAACGTTATGCTATGTTTTCGTTGTTGTATAAGTTTGAGCGATTTGGAACGAAAAAGAAATAGAGAACAAAGCTTTAAACGTAGAAACTAAAACAACATCGAAGCGTCATACTAAATATGTATAACGGCATTGAATCTGCGATTTCAGTATCATATCATGTTTATATGGCGCTTGAGCGGAGTCGAAAGCCTTAGACACGATTTCTCGACTCCGCTCGATTACCATTTAGAATCCTGAGAATCTTAACTAAATTTAGGGAGACGGTAAGATGAGGAGAACGTCATACTGAACTCGTTTCAGTATCACACAACGAGCTAAGACTTTCATAATAATGAGACCCTGAACGAAATACAAGGTAACGCTAAGATAAAAGGTTCGTCATACTAAACACGTTTAACTAGTTTGAATCTGCGATTTCAGTATCATATCATGTTTATAGGGTGCTTGAGCGGAGTCGAAAGCCTTAGACAGCATATCTCGACTCCGCTCGATTACCATTTGGAATCTTGAGACCCTGAACGAAATTCAGGGTAACGCTAAAATAAAAGGTTCGTCATACTAAATGTGTTTAACTCCGTTGAATCTGCGATTTCAGTATCACATCATGTTATAGGGTGCTTGAGCGGAGTCGAAAGCTTTATACAGCATATCTCGACTCCGCTCGATTACCATTTAGAATCATGGGACCCTGAAACTAGTTCAGGGTGACGGTAAGCTGATGAGCACGTCATACTGAACTCGTTTTATAACGTTGAATCTGCGATTTCAGTATCATATCATGTTTATAGGGTGCTTGAGCGGAGTCGAAAGCTTTATACAGCATATCTCGACTCCGCTCGATTACCATTTGGAATCTTGAGACCCTGAAATAAATTCAGGGTGACGATAAGATAAAAGTTTCGTCATACTGAACTCGTTTCAGTATCACACAACGAGCTAAGACTTTCATAATAATGAGACCCTGAACTAAATTCAGGGTGAGGATAAGATGAAAGGTTCGTCATACTAAACACTTTTTACTACGTTGAATCGACGATTTCAGTATCACATCATGTTTATAGGGCGCTTGAGCGGAGTAGAAAGCCTTAGACAGCATATCTCGACTCCGCTCGATTACCATTTATAATCCTGAGATCCTGAAACTAGTTCAGGGTGACGGTAAGATGATGAGTACGTCATGCTGAACGCGTTTCAGCATCACACAACAAGCTAAGACTTTCATAATAATGAGACTCTAAACTAAATCATGTTGACGGTAAGATAAAAGCTTCGTCATACAGAATATGCATAATTACATTGAAACTACGATTTCAGTATCACATCATGTTTTATAGGGTGCTTGAGCGGAGATGAAAGCCTTGGACACGATATCTCGACTCCGCTCGATTACCATTTAGAATCATGAGACCCTGATACCAGTTCATGATAACGGTAAGCTGATGAGCACGTCATGCTGAACGCGTTTCAGCATCACACAACAAGCTAAGACTTTCATAATAAAGAAACCCTGAGCTAAATTCAAGGTGACGGCAAGATAAAAGGTTCGTCATACTAAACACGTTTAACTCCGTTGAATCTGCGATTTCAGCATCACATAAAGTGGCCAATCTAGTCTTTTGTTTAGAAAACACCATAGTTCATAGTCATTGCACATTAATTTATACGACTTCAGATTAATATTTTATAATATTGTTTAGTACGCTTACCCAATACATAATAAGTTTGTGTTGGGACGCATGCTTTATATATAGATATAAATTATTATGAAAATACTTGTCGATATGAAACAGAATAAATGCGCATTAGAGCGCACGAAACAGCTCGTCTTTTTACTTTTTATTTTAGCTAGTCCAATTCAATATTTTGCGCTTGCCCAAGACCAACCAAACATCATTTTTCTGATGACCGACGATCAACGTTGGGATAATATGGGATGTTATGGGAAACCAGAATTCAACACCCCAAATATTGATAAATTAGCAGAAGAAGGCATCATCTTCGATAAAGCCTATTATGCTGTTGCCATTTGTATGCCGAGTCGTGTAACCATGATGACGGGCCGATTTAACTCCAACCATAAAGTCGGGTTTGTTGCACCTGAAGATTACACCTTATCGCAATCCGATTTTGAAGAAAGTTATCCTGCAATTCTCAAAAAAGAAGGATATCGCACTGGTTTTATAGGAAAGTTTGGTTTTACCGTAACCGAAGAAGCGACACGTCCAAGTATGCCTAAGAACAAGGAATACAAAAAATACATGGGTAACACCTTTGATTTCTTTGCGGGTAGTGATGCTTACGATAGAAAAGGCTTTGTAATCTGGCCAGAAACCGATAAAGAACTCCATGATATTTATAAAGAAGGTCGTGAGAATTCAGGCCGAACAAAACGTACTGGAGAGGCGATGTTACGTTTTATTGATACACAACCTAAAGATCAGCCCTTTTGTTTATCGGTTAGTTTCTATGCTGTAAAGCATGATAATAACAACGATGTGTATATGCCCGATTTCGAGCAGTTCAAGAATCAAGATATGTCGGTTCCAGAGAATTGGGTAGAAGGCGCTAATGAAGATTTGCCAAAAGTGGTACAAGAGAATGCTCGTGGGGTGTATTTGCACGAACAGCGATCGTCTACACCAGAACTGTATCAGAAACTAGTGCGTCGTTTTGCAACACAAGGCTTTAGTGTAGACGATCAGGTCGGGCTTTTAATGGCGAAGCTAAAAGATAACGGTATGCTAGAAAATACTATCATTATTTATACTAGTGATAATGGGCGTTTTCAAGGTTCACACGGGCTTTTCGATAAATGTTTATTATATGAAGAATCTGTAAAAGCACCCTTAATTGTATACGATGGAAGAGTAGATTCTGATAAACAAGGGTATCGGGAAGATGCACTTATATCATCGGTAGATATGGCACCAACCATACTCTCTCTTGCGGGGTTTGAAGCTCCTGAAAGTATGCAAGGTCAGGATTTTAGTGGCATATTAAACCAAACACAAGATAAATCGGAATGGCGTGATGCGGTGTTTATGGAAGATCTTTTTCTAGTAGATATGTTTCAAGAGCGCTACAAAGACGATGTAGATGAAATTAATTCATCCCTAATCCAAAACAATAAATCGTATCGTAGTCATGGGGTACGAACAGATCGTTATAAGTATTTTGTGTATTACGAACACACGCCTCGTATTGAGGAATTATACGATTTAGAAAACGATCCGTTAGAGCAAAATAATTTGGTGAATAATCCAGAGTATACTGAAACCTTGGTAGCCTTAAGACAGCAAACGGAAGTGATGTATCAGGAGGCGCTTAAGTAATCGTTTTAGAGTTAAAGTAGACCATTATAAAATATACGATTTACATCATCAATAGCATTTTTATATTGTGTTGTTTGTCACTTACTGCACAAGACAAAAAAGCAGATTCAACACCGAAGGCCAATCATCCTAATATTATTTATATCTTGGCAGACGATATGGGCTATGGCGATGTACACGTAATTAATGCAGAAGGAAAAATAGCAACACCAATTTTACCAACGACAGAGTTTCTAGGGCGAAGTAATACGAATGCGTATGGCGATTTCGTGATGCAAGTTGACGATGTTGTGGGACAAATACGCGCAACACTTAAAGCTAAAGGGATTTCAGAAAACACTTTATTGGTGTTTACGAGTGATAATGGATGTTCCCCGATGGCAAATTTAGAGGAATTAGCAGAAGTAAATCACGATCCGAGTTATGTGTTTAGGGGGTGAAAGCAGATATTTTTGAAGGCGTACATCATGTGCCTTTTATCGTAGAATGGCCAAATAAAGGAGCTAAAAACACCATTACAAATAATACCATAGGGACAACAGATTTCTTTGCAACCTGTGCAGAGATTACAGGGTATAATTTAGCAGCTGATGAAGCAGAAGATAGCTATAGTATGTTGCCACTAATTACAGGAGAGAGTAATAACGCCATTCGTGAGTATATTGTTTACAGTTCTATAAATGGTTCGTTTGCCATTAAACAAGGCGATTGGAAATTGAGTGCTTGTCCAGGGTCTGGAGGTTGGAGTTATCCGAAACCAAAAGATATTATAGCCGAAAATTTAGATTTACCTGCTATGCAGTTATATAATATTAAAGAAGATGTTAGTGAAATGAATAATCTAATAGCAGAGCATCCAAAAAAGGCAGCAGAACTAAAAAAGGCTTTGAAAAAGATTATATTTGATGGACGAAGCACAGCAGGAGCAATCCAACAAAATGATGCGGTAGACGGTTGGAGTCAGATTAAAGTGATTTTGGAGTAACGAAACTTATGAGATGTTTAATATTTGATTGGTCTCAAAGGTAGTTCAAACTATGTACTTTAGTGCATTTCGCTTTAGCTTCTAAAAACTTTACCTTAGCCTTATGAATGAACAAAGATCCAATGGCCATAGTATATCTCGATTG
>NZ_JAWQUN010000042.1:0-16000 GCF_033447105.1 Formosa sejongensis | reverse complement strand
AAATTATTTGAGAAAACAATGTTATATTTATCATCGGAGAAAGGGTTTTTGTGGTGCACCACAAAGGTAACTTTGCGGAACAAAATTTCCTTTCTCTTTTTTTAAACGTTTTGGACGCTATTGTTCAAAAACCTAACAAACATCATAGAATGTATTGGGTTTAAACTATATTTTTGACTTGTATTTCTTTTAGTAAACGATTGACTTGAAAGATTAACTGACAAGTATTTTAATTTTTTTTTAACCTTCAGCTTTTTATTTTAGAAGCTGAAGGTTTTTTTATGTTATTACTTTAATTAACCGGTTTGTTATAATAAAACTGAATCGAATGGTTTAAGGTCTTAATTATAGAGGGTTTTAAGTCCTCAAAAACTTATGAAGATAATTACTAGTAGAATGGAAAGAAAAATGTGATTAAACGCAAGTGATTGTTATCCGTTTAGTCAGAATCAATCAATATAGCATGCATTTGTTCTTTCGGCTAAATATTGGTTAACGGTTTAAAAATATAAAGGCTGCCTAAAAAGACAGCCTTTGAAAATTAAGTAGATAGTAAAAGGATTAAAAACGTACTGCTATTTTGCCACGTATATAAAATGGTGTTCCAGGGGTAAAAGTAATATCGTCAACCGGAGCAAGTTCGTCAAACAACCGTGTTACTGTTGCGAACTGAGTTTCGTTCCATTCTGTATCAAATAAATTTTCAACGATAATACTATATGTCCAGTTTTTCCATGTATAGTTTACATTAAAATCGGCTACAAAATAACCTTCCGCAACTATAGAATTGTCTTCATTCGCTGGTCTATCGTCAATATAGGTATAGTTTAGTCCACCAGAAAATCGTCCTAAATTATCGACTAAAATCCCTCCAGCAGATGTTAAATCTGGTGCTAATGGAATGTAGTTATCGCCTTCAGGATCGTCTACACTTCTGGCATGTGCGTAATTTACATCGGCATAAATATATAACCAATCTAAGGCTTGGTAACGTGCTCCTAGGTCTAACCCGTAACGCTGTGTCTTTCCGCTTGGTTCAACAATAGCAGCATCTCCTACGTATACAAATTCTTGTTCTAAAAATAGATACCATAAACTCGCATTGATAGCTAAGTCTTTTGTTGGTTTAAAAAGGGTTCCTAAATCTGCACCATAAGCTGCGGGTAAGTCTGTTTCCCAATCACCTTCAACAACTACTCGAGAATCGTTCGAGTGAAAACCCATACCTGCTTTTAAAAAGAATTGAACATTTTCGTTTAAAGAAAAAATCGTGTTCATTTTAGGACTGATACGCATCTTAGTATCGGATTCGTTACTATACGTTTCAGATAGTTCATTTTGATATTGAAATTTAAAATAATCTAAACGAGCCGATGGATTAAACGTCCATTTTCCAGTTTCAAATTCCGTATTTAAATACGCATATGTGTTTACTTCGTTAACATTACCAAGAGCAAAATATTCTAAAACAGTTTGTCTGTTTAAGGTGTGAGATAATTCTAGATTATCTATATTGTCATATCTAAAACCAATACCTGCTTGGTATTTAAACATGGTGTTTTCTCCAATCTCAATGTTTCTTTGCTCGTAAACTGTATTTGCTCCTGTTGTTATTCTATTTTCAAATTGTTTAATTTGATCACCATTTACGGGGTCGAATAAATAATATGTAAAATTAGAAAACAGTTCAAAATTATATTGAGAAATGTAAGCAGTCGTATTAAAAGACTGGTTGTCGTCCAACATTTTTGTATGATTCACTAAAAAATTCGTTCTGTCGGTTTTTCCTCCTTCAGTATCGTCTATTGATCCAAATCTACTTATGCTGCCATCGTCTACAGCGCGCTGTGGAATTTGTCCAGAAGCATCCCATTGACTTTCGAAATACGATGCCGTTAAAGTCAATTCTTGGTTACCAGCCATTTTGTAATTGAAGCGACCTAAAATATTTAAACGGTTAAAATTTTGTGGAGACTCAAAAGGACCATCAGTTAAAGATAATTCTGAAGCGATATAAGCACTGCTGTTTTCAGTGTCTAAGACATTAAACATTCCCATTAAGCGGTTGGAGTTAAACTGACCAGCTTCTAATGATACGTAATTATCATCAAGTGTTTTGTAAAGTCCTAAACTAGCATATCCAGCAGTTGTAAAGTTTCCTTTATTTGCATAATAAGGTCCTTTTCCAAAGTTAATGTTATCGATGGTTTCAGGAATTACGAAGTGCAAATCGGAATATCCTTGTCCATGCGCATGAGACACCATGTTTACAGGTAATCCGTCTACTGTCATGTTAAAATCGGTACCGTGATCGATATCAAATCCTCTTAAAAAAATCTGTTCGGCTTTTCCACCACCAGCATGTTGCCCAATTATAAGTCCGGGTACTTTTTTTAGGATTTCTTGAGACGATTTTACTGGATTTGCTTGAACATCTACATCTACAAATTTGCTTAAAGCGTCAACTTCAGCAACAAGTTGTACCTGGTCTAAAGAGATGTTAGCCGGGTTTAAAGTAATTGTAATAGGTGCATTTAAATCGGCCTGAGTTATTATAATGTTTTTTGGTTCATAGCCTAAACGTGACACATATAAGGTATCTCCAATTTTGGTTTTGTTTAGCGTAAACGATCCTGTGGTCAAGGAATGCGTATGTATTTCTGTGGTTTTGTTATATACACTAACTTCCTCTACAGGTTTATTTTCGGTGTTAATTATTTTTCCCGTGAGTTGTTGGGCATAAAATAGACTTGAAAGCAGTAAAAATCCTGCTGTTAACAAATGTTTCATTTATTTCATAATTTGGTTCTCCTCCAATACGGAAGAATTAGTATTTGGTCGTAGTCAATGTATCGGTACTTTTTAACGTTAAAAAGCAGCCTGATTTTAGACGGTTTACGAGTACTTACGCAAATCATCTAATTAGGGTTTTAAATTGACTGAAATATGTTATGAAATAAACTTTGGTGGAGGGGAAAGTGTAGATAAATCAAATTTGTATGGAAACAAAAAAGTATACCATGTTTTTTTTGAAGTAGTGTTGAAAATATCGTTTTTTATACTGAATTCTGAAGTCAATAAATGCTTGTCTATTTCAGCTTTAAAAATAGATTTCTGATGTTCCTTTTGTTCGTTTGATGTTGAAATTATTACATCTAAAACGGCGAGTACATTATGGGAATGATTAGGAATAATTTTACCTGTTGCCGTATGTGTATGATTTGCTAAAGGAGGTGCTTCAGATGTTAAATGATTTCCAAAAGCATCATGGGCATGAGAATTAGAAATTGAAGTTAAATGTTCTTTATTTGTATGAATACGATCTTCGACATAATGAGACATTATATGAAGCATATCAAACACAGAATGTTTTAAAGGAGATACCAGATAACATAATGCTATAGCAAAAATGAAACACCGAAATGTGATAGATTTTATGGTTAACTGTGTTTTCAAAAATGAAAATAATTTCAGAGACGAAAGTACATATTATTTTTATTCATACATGTTATTTTCTATTCGGTTTTACCGGATATTGCCTATGGCGTGCAAACCTGTTTGTTATATATGCTGTAACAAGTAATATTAGGACGCCAATTAATACAGGGTTTATCACATATAGAAAGCCTAAATCTCTAATCTCTACACTTCCAATAATAGCAATAAGGGCAGTTGCGCCACCCGGCGGATGCATAGTTTTGGTTATTTGCATTCCTACAATTGCAAGCGATACCGCTAAAGCACATGCCAGCCAACTTAAATTTGAATCTGGAATTAATTTAGCAACACATACGCCAATAATAGCACTTAAAATATGTCCACCAACTAAATTTCTAGGTTGTGCCAACGGACTATTGGTTTCTCCGTAAATAAGTACTGCAGAGGCTCCAAACGAACCAATTAAAAAGGTGTTGTCTAACGATGTAAGCGTCATGCTTTGTAATATTCCAATTAAAGCAATGCCTAAAAAAGCACCAATAAACGACCATAAATGATCTATCGGATCCATTACTGTTTGTTTTAAAACAATCAGTTTGGCTTTGCGATACGTTCTGCGTTGGTTTAGTTTTTTTTCCATAGTATGGCGCAATTTTGGTAGAAAAAAGTGAAGTAATTTTTAGGTTAAATTGAGAAATATAAAATGTAGAATAATGAAATTACTGAAACAAATATCCAAAGTGTTGATGCAAATGCCATGGGTTTCCAACCTGTTTTTTTTAAATCGGAAACAGACATTGTCGTTCCTACTAAAAATAAAGTAACCACTAATAAATGCTTAGATATTGATACTACAGAAGTAGTTATAATTTCTGGTAAAATGTCTGCACTGTGAATTAAAATAGCGGCTACAAATAATAATATAAAAAGAGGGAATTTTATTTTCTGACTACTATTTTTGAATAAAAACATAGACACTATAGACATGGGAATTATCCATAAAGTTCTAGATAGTTTTACGGTTGTCGCAATATTTAAAGCTTCTTCCCCATAATTAAGCGCTGCACCAACTACAGAACTGGTATCGTGGATCGCAACCGCACACCACAATCCAAATTGATGTTGATTCAAACCAATAAGATGTCCGAAATACGGAAATACAATTAAAGCAACTGCGTTTAAAAAGAACACGACACCCAATGCCATAGTTATGGTTTTTGTGTCTGCTTTAATAATTGGAGAAATAGCAGCAATGGCACTACCTCCACAAATTGAAGTTCCTGAGGTTATAAGGTGACCAAGGGATTTGTCTAAATGTAAATAACGCGATAAAATTAATCCGAAACTAACGGTAAAAAAGACACAGAATAAAGTTAGTCCAAAACTAGAAACACTAGTTTGTATGGTTTCTACAAGTGCCATTCCAAAACCCAAGCCGATGACTGCTGTTTTTAATAAAAAATTGATGCTTTTCTGACTCTTTTCTAGAAACGGATGCTTAAAAAATAAAGTGAAAATGAATCCTAAACCAAGTGCTATAGGACTAGAAATTTGTCCCGCTAATGCTAGTGCAATAACTGCGAAAAAATAGATTTTGGATAGATGCGATTTCATTGTTTCTAAATTTGAAACAAATATACAACAGGGTTATAATTAAAATGAAATGAAAAAAGTTATGTGTAATAACTTTTAGTTATGGTTAAGTCTGATTAGTTTTTCAAAAAAATCTTTTGTTTTGGATTGAAATCCTTGTCGGGACACAAAATAAAACCAACGCTCCAAATCTAAATTCTGTATATCGATAACTTTTAGTCTGTTGTTTAATAAATCGTCGCTAACCGAGTGTATAGATAGCAATGCATAACTTTTCGAGTGGTATAAATAGTTTTTAATAGCAATTGTACTATGTAAGGTTACATTAGATTTTAATTGCTTTATGCCGTATTCGTTTAATTTCTTATAAATAATTTCCCGAGTTCCAGAACCATGTTCGCGTTCTACCATAGGTAAAAGTTCTAAATCGCTTAATTGCAACATTCCTGTTTTAAACTTAGGATTATTGGTACTGGTTACCAATACAATTTCATCTTTTATAAACTTTTCATATTGCAATTGTTTGTTGTGGCTGCTTCCTTCAATAATTCCAAAATCGAGTTGTAAACTGGTAATTAGATGTTCGATATGTTCGGTATTTCCGCTAATTAACTGAACGGTTGTATTTGGAGTGCTTTTTTCTGATTTTGCTAAGATTTGAGGTAGTATAAAATCAGCCAGCGTTGTACTTGCACCAAACTTAATATGTTTTTGTTCATCTTGATCTAGAGTTAAAAAATGGTTGTCTAATTCGGCATGAAGGGCTAGAATTTTTTCAACATATTCTAAAAAATCAAGGCCGTCGGGAGTCAATTCAATATTATTTCCTAATCGGATAAAAAATGTTTTTTTGTATGTGTCTTCTAAAGTGCGAATGGTTTTAGAAACAGCAGGCTGAGATAGATTTAAAATTTCGGCAGATTTTGTGAAGCTTAGATTTAAAGCGACTTCCTTGAATATTTTAAATTTAACTTTCATAAGAATTTTATAAGCAGAACAATGTAATAATTCTAATTCAATTTAAGCTAGAAAAACAAAATCGGTTTGAATTAGATCCAAACCGATTTTGTAATATGTTATATTATGTGGATTCTCTGAATTACATAGTATCAACAGACTCAAGAGTTTCAAAACTTTCAATTTTTGAAGCTTTAATAACGTCGTCAAAACTGTTAGTGTCTATTCCATTAATATAATCGGCTGGAACGATAACAACTCTAAAATATTGATTTTGGGTCCATTCGTCTCCAAGAGTATTTAAATTAAAGGTAGCATCTAGAAAAATTCTGAAATCCACGTCTGTAAAATCATAATTATAAGTTAGTACCCCTTCGTCAAAATATTGAGTTTGTGGTACTAGTCTCCAAATTTCGGTGCCTTCTACAGTCTCCCAAGACATATAGACTAAAACGACGTCTGAGGCTACAATGTCAAATCCGTAATTTTGAACAACCTCATAATTGTTTCCAGCGTTAAAATCGACTTCAATTTCAAAAGCCGGAGCAACCTCTCCATCTGTACCATCGGTACCATCATATCCTGGAGGTCCTTGCTCACCTTCGCAGGCAGTGAATACTAAGGCTAAACAAAATAATGCTATAATATGTTTCATAGTTTTTAGTTTTTTTAAACGATACTCTCGTTGTTTTTATTTAAAATTAAGATTATTTAATGGAAAAGACAACTTTTTGTTAGTTGGCAAATGTTTAATACACTGTGTTTATAACAGGAAATCATTTAATAATCAGCAATAATAGTCAACTATTTTTTATTCTGAAGTTGGTTTAACATTTCATTTATAAAATAGTCTAAAGATAAAGGTGTTTTTTATTCCAAAGTTTTCAGACATAAAAAAGCGGAATTAATTTGTGTTTTTATATACTAGTATTAATGCTGTGTCGTCTTTATTATCAACGATTTCAAAACATCAGAATTTATAATTTCCGAATTATTAACATTAATATGGCTAGTAATAACGTTAGCATCGCCATATATTTGTCCTAACTTGAATATTAATCAAACTTAGTGTAAAATGGTCTATCCTTTTATATTTGTGTGACTGTGAATGAATTAAAATGAAAAAATATAGCGTTATAATAATCTGTTTATGTCTATGGACATGTAACTCGACTGATAAAGAAGTAAAAGAAGTAGTTGTGGTGGAAGAAATATCTCCTTTTGTTTTTAAAGACGATATTTCCAAAATAGAATATACAGATTACATTTTAGACAGTAAGGCGAAAACCGATATAGAATCTTGGAATATGTTTGTAGAATTGCAGAATGCATTGACGCTTTTAAAATCTGGCGATGTATCTTATTTTCAAGGTTACTCTAAAACTATGGAGACTGCCATGAAAGAGTTAATTGAAGGTATTCCGCCTGTTATAAATACACCAGCTATACAGGCGCGATTTCTAACTTTGGAAACTAAAATGCTTAAATTACAGAATGTTTTAAGTTTGCAAAATATTCCGAAAGCCGAACAATTACAGAACGTAAAAGAAACTTTGGTAGCCTATTCTAATTTAAATCTTCAAATCAATAAAAAGTACGAAAAGGATGCTCAACATATAATAAAGCCATAATGAATTTAAAAGAATCTTTAACTTCAATTTTTCTAGTCTTAATTATTGTAATGCATACAAGTGCTCAAGATCTTGAAGCTGAAAATTTTCAGAATAATAAGGATATTGAAAAGGCTATTAGTACAAATTTAGATGCTTGGCATAAAGCAGCTGCTGAAGCCAATTTTAGCACTTATTTTAACTTAATGACAACCAATGCTGTTTTTATAGGAACCGATGCAAGTGAACATTGGGGTGTTAAAGCCTTTAAAGCATTTAGTAAACCACATTTCGATTCTGGAAAAGCTTGGACGTTTACAGCTTTAGAGCGTCATATTTATATAGATGACGATAAAATTGCTTGGTTTGACGAATTACTAAAAACCCAAATGGGAGTCTGTAGAGGTTCTGGAATTTTGAAATACCAAGAAGGCACTTGGAAAATTGCTCAGTATGTTTTATCTGCAACTATTCCTAATGATAAGATGAGTGCGGTAACGACATTAAAAGCCGAAGCAGATTCTAAAATTGTAAAAGCGTTTATCCCATAAAAGCGATTTTTAGAAGATCTTTAAAAGATACTTCAAGTACTAAAAATATTAATTAATTTAACGCTTACTTTAAGAGTTTGCAATGTTTTCACGTAAATAACTACTGTATGTTTAAAATTTTATTAGGTTAATTACTTATAATTCAGTAACTTCAAAGTTAACTTAAATTTTATTATTATGGGTATTAAGAGTTTTGTAGCAGCCAGGAAGAATCAAAATAAAGAAGTACAGGAGGTTTCTGTACGTGTTAGTGATTATATGAGCCGGGATTTAATTACGTTTAAACCAGAACAAACTGTAGAAGATGTAATTGATAAATTAATTACAAATAAGATTTCAGGAGGTCCAGTTGTAAATGATAATTATGAATTAATTGGAATAATTTCTGAAGGGGATTGTTTGAAACAAGTTAGCGATAGCAGATATTACAATATGCCTATGGAACAACATAAAGTGGAGACACGAATGATTAGAGATGTTGAAACTATAGATGGTAATATGAACATTTTTGATGCTGCAAATAAGTTTCTAGAGTCTAAAAGACGTCGTTTTCCAATTGTAATGGATGGTAAATTAGTTGGGCAAATTAGTCAAAAAGATATTTTAAAAGCAGCACTTACTTTAAAAGGTCATAATTGGAAATAATTAGATTAATCATATCTTAGTTATCACGCTTTACTAAAGCATAGTAATCGCCTTCTAAAGGTAAATACCCATGGTTATATACAAAGTAGTAAGTCGTTCCAGCTTTTGTGATGTAAATAGAAGTAAATAAATTAAAATCGAACCCTAAATTGAGTAGCTTTAATTTAGTGGTTTTTGTTTTTTGTTCAGGATTTAATGTTTCTAAAATTCGCCAATTCTTACGTAACTTATTATTTGTATTCCGAATTAAATTTTTAGTATCCTTGTTTATCTGGTTATTATAGGCATTTCTGCAATAATCGTTACAGAATTTTTTGTCCGATCTTCCTATAATTTTCTCACCACATTCTAAACAAGATTTATTCATAATTTAAAATTAAAATAATTTTGAAACACCAACAGCCATTACCCAAGAATCGTAAGCATCAAATCGGAGATCGTAGCCTAGTGCAACTCCTAGTTCAAAAGTTTTAGGTAGTTCTAAAGTATATTCTACTTCTGCTCTTAGTAAAAACAAATCATCTTCTTTTGCAAATTCTTCACCAAAACCTAACATGTAAGTAAAATGTTTTCCGGGTTTAAAAGCAGCCATTAATGCTGGTGCAATTGGTAATTCCCGTTCTAATGTCTCAGTTTCACCTTCTTCTGTTTCTTTAATAACTTCATACGTTTCTAAAATAAAGTCTGTATGTAAACCTACTCCCCATTTTTCATTAAACCAGTAGTTGTAATTTAAACTAACCATTGGCACCACAAGCCACCTACTTCCATCTGTATGCGAACCTTCGTCTAAATGGGCATGACCAATCATAGCTCCAATTTGGTGATGTTTAAATTCTCCTTCAGTTTCTGTTTCGTGTTCATTTTCAGATTCTTGAGCGTATGTTGTATAGGCTCCTAATTGAAGTAAAATAAAAAAAAGTAAAATATTTTTCATGGTAGACTAACTTTCCAATAAAGTTAATTAATAATTGTATTTGAAGTCTATTAAATTGACTATTATTTTAAGATACAACTGAATAAAAGTTACTTTTTTAATCACTTGCAAACGACTACAATCGGTTGTAAGTGAGTTTAAATAGTTAAAAACCGACTGTTATTTAAGTGTAGTCGCATCTTTGTAACGTCTTAAAACACTAAGACATGTATTAACTGTTTAACATTAAAATATATAATTATGAGCACACTTAGAAACAAAGTACAGTTGATTGGTAACTTAGGAAATGATCCAGAAATTATTAATCTAGAATCAGGGAGCACGCTAGCAAAATTCTCTATAGCAACAAACGAAAGTTATAAAAATAAGGCTGGAGAAAAAGTAACCGATACGCAATGGCATAATGTTGTTGCTTGGGGACAAACAGCTAAATTAGTAGAAAACTATTTAACTAAAGGAAAAGAAGTTGCAATAGAGGGGAAGTTAACCTCTAGAAGTTACGATACTAAAGAAGGTGAAAAACGTTTTATTACAGAAGTAGTTTGTAACGAAATCGTGATGATGGGAAAATAATAAATGATTTGAAGAGGATGATTATAATTAGTCATCCTCTTTTAATTTTATTTTCGTTTTTTTCGTTTTTGACGAAAAATTTGAAACAACATAAAAATTGTGAAGAATATAAGAATAGGTAGAATGATAACTAAATCTATTCTTGTTATTACTTCTTCTTGGTTTTCTGCCCAATTCACAAATAAAATTTCCCATATAATAAAGGCTATCCAACAAAAGCCTAAAATTATTTTCGATCTTTTTTTTCGCATAGTTTATTTTTTATACAATGGTGTTTTTCTTCCTAAATAATCAATTGTAATCTTATAAGCATCTTCATTGTCCCAAAATGAAGTATGACCTTGGCTAAAAACAGAATCACCCTTGTCGTTATATACATTTAAATACATAGTCGTACTATAATCCGGATTATTGGTATCTATTACAGCTCCGTTAGTTTTTTGAGTTTCTGAGCCCACAATATACCCATCAGTATCTAGAAAGTTAGGTTTTACTTTTTTTACAGAAACCGTACCTTGAATTACATATTCTACACCTAAGATATTACTAATTTCACTCATAGTAACACCCTTTAAGTCATTGTTTGATAAACCTGCTTTAACTAAAAGCGTATTTGTAGTTTCAGGATTCTGAAACTGTAAATGTTTTTTATGTTTATTAAAAAATATAAAAAGTTCATTCTGGATTTCATCATTAATAGAATCCGAATCTTTATTTTGATTTTCGGTATATGTAAAAGGTAAAATAGCCGCTTTGTTATTGGGACTTTGTAAATCTGAATGCTCAGAAATAGATTTATTGTTAAATCCCACCAGTTCATTTATAACTGTAATATGATCAATCATTTCCTTTCCATCTGCTTTAGTTACAATGTTTTTAGGTGTTGAAGAACTTTGTGCTTTTAAAGAAACAATAATGAAAATAAGAAAAAAAGAGGAAATGAATATTTTTTTCATAAAAATGGACTTATTTATTGGTTTAATTTAAAATTACACAAAATTTGTATAACTATGATAGCCTTTCGGTTAACCTTTAGTATTTTTATGAAAAATAAAGAAGTTAGAAAGCCATGTCTGTACAACCAAAATTAACCAGATTTAACCAAAATGTATTATCTAAGTATCAGATATACAATAGTATTTTCATGACGTTACCGTTTGATTCTATTACAAAAACGGGTGTTTTATTGCCCCTTTTTCATGAAACTTGTGAAAAAGGATTTCAAAATGGTGATAACCCCACAACAATTGTTGAGTCGTTTTTTGAAAAATATCAAGCAAGACGTTCAGATGAAAGTCAAATAAATTTATTATTCAGATTTATTCAATATATAGAAAGACAAGTTGTATTATTTGATGCGATTGAAGATGCTGCTTTCCCAGTTGTAAACAACATGGATGGTATTGGTACACTTCGTAGTTTAAAAGAAACTGCGAGTTCTGAGAACAGAACAGAACTCTTAAAAACATATCTTGAAGAATTTAAAGTACGTATTGTGCTAACAGCGCATCCAACACAATTCTATCCAGGTTCTGTTTTAGGAATTATTACCGATTTAACAACAGCTATCCAAGAAAACGATTTGCTGTTAATAAACGATTTATTAGCGCAATTAGGTAAAACACCATTTTTTAAACATACTAAACCTTCTCCTTACGATGAAGCTATAAGTTTAATATGGTATCTAGAGAATGTATTTTATTATTCTTTTGGATCGATTTACGATTATATTCAACAAAATATTTTTGACAATAAGGACATTGATAATGATATTTTAAATATCGGATTCTGGCCAGGAGGAGACCGTGATGGAAACCCATTTGTAACTCCAGAAATTACACTTAAAGTGTCAGAGCGTTTAAAGCAAGCAGTATTAAAGAATTACTATCGCGACGCACGTAGATTAAAACGCAGATTAACTTTTAAAGGTGTCGAAGAGCGTATCTCCTTAATTGAAGAGAAGTTATATAAGCACATGATTAATGTTACCGATAACACCATTATAACTCTAGAAGAGCTTAATTCGGAATTAGCTGCAATTATAAATACTTTACAAGAAAAACATCAATCACTATATGTGACTGAAGTGAGAAGCTTCATTAACAAAATAAAATTATTTGGATTTCATTTTGCGACTTTAGATATCAGACAAGATAGTCGCGCACACGACCAGGTCTTTACAGATATGGTTGAAACGGTAATTGCTACTGGAAGTGATATTTTTCCGAAGAATTACAATCAATTATCAGAACAAGAACAAGTCGCTATTTTATCTAAAGTTGAAGGTGCTGTAGATATGTCTATTTTCCAAGGAGAAGACGTATTGAAAACCTTGAATTCTATGGTTGCAATTAAGTATATCCAAGACCATAATGGAGAGCAAGCTGCGAACAGATACATTATTAGTAACAACCAAACCACTTTAAATGTGATGCAGTTGTTTGCCATGTTAAAGCTTGTAGCATTCCATGATAAACTAACTGTAGATATCGGACCGTTATTCGAGACCATTACAGATTTAAAAAATGCACATTTAGTTATGGAGGAATTGTATACAAATCCTGCTTATAGTGCGCATTTAAAATCAAGAGGAAACAGACAAACCATCATGTTAGGTTTTTCTGATGGAACGAAAGATGGTGGATATTTAATGGCAAACTGGGCGATATTTAAAGCTAAAGAACGTTTAACAGAAATATCTAGAAAATATGATGTTACTGTTTTGTTCTTTGATGGACGTGGTGGACCTCCTGCTCGTGGTGGTGGAAAAACGCATCAATTCTATGCCTCTTTAGGACCAACTATTGAAGATAAAGAAGTACAACTTACAATACAAGGACAAACCATTAGTTCTAATTTTGGAACTTTAGATTCGTCTCAATATAATCTTGAGCAATTAATAAGTTCAGGAATATACAACCGCCTAAACGATACGAATGCAGCCATGTCTCAAGACAACAGAATCGTGATGAACGACTTGGCAGAAATTAGTTTTAAAACTTACGTAGACTTTAAAAACCACCCGATGTTTGTGCCGTATTTAGAACGTATGAGTACTTTAAAATACTATGCAAAAACAAATATTGGAAGTCGCCCATCTAAACGTGGAAAAGCTGAAGGTTTAGTGTTTGAAGATCTAAGAGCGATACCTTTTGTAGGATCTTGGAGTCAATTAAAACAGAACGTACCCGGATTTTTTGGTGTAGGAACAGCTTTAAAGAAATATGAAGACGCAGATGAGTTTGACAAAGTTAAAGCCCTTTACAATTCGTCTAGTTTCTTTAAAACATTAATAGAAAACAGTATGATGTCGTTGTCTAAATCGTTCTTCGATTTAACAAAATACATGGCAGACGATCCTGAATTTGGAGACTTTTGGAATATTATTCATACTGAATATCAAGTTACAAAAAGTTTACTATTGAAACTTACAGGATATGAAGTATTAATGGAAGACGAGCCAGCTGGTAAGGCTTCTATCGATATAAGAGAGTCAATGGTGTTGCCTCTATTAACGATTCAGCAATTCGCTTTAAGAAAAATTCAAGAGTTAGAAAAAGCTGAAGTTAGAGATGAAGAACAAATTAAAATCTATGAGAATTTAGTGACCCGATCTTTATTCGGAAATATAAATGCGAGTAGAAATTCTGCTTAAACAGCATAATCTATAAAACAGAAAACCCTCTAAAAATTAGAGGGTTTTTTTATGCAACTTTTTGAAGTAAATCGAAACACGGACATTTGCCACAGCGCTTCTTTTCAGACTTCATATATTTTTCGCAACATTTAGTTTTACATTTGTCGGAGACTTTAATTCCAGCAGTTATTAAAACAGTTTTTGCTTTTTTAAGCTCCTTCTTTTTTGCTTTCTTATCTTTTTTCTTGCCCAAAATGAATGTAACTAATGGTTTAGGCTTCAAAAATAATTATTTTTACTTAATCTAAATAAGATTAAATGTTAAATCTTACACTGGGCTAATTGTTGAAGCTGTACTTACCGTTAATTGATTGATATCTCTATCAAATAAATACAAACCACCTTTGTCGTCCCCAATTAAATTAATTTTATCTAAAATAGTTCTTGCCATTGCTTCTTCTTCAATTTGTTCAGCAACATACCACTGTAAGAAATTGTGAGTTGAATAATCGCGTTGTTCTAAAGAAATGTGCACTAATTCATTAATGCTCTCACTCACGAAAACTTCGTGCTCAAATAACATTTCGAACATATCTTTAAACGACTTAAATGTAACGTTAGGTGCTTTCAATTCAGAAATAAAAGCATGTCCACCACGTTCATTTACAAACTTGATTAATTTTAGCATGTGTTCGCGCTCTTCATCAGACTGCTTATACATAAAATTAGAGACTCCTTCTAAACCCTTTACTTCTGCCCAACAAGCCATGGCTAAGTATATCTGAGACGATTCTGCTTCTATTCTAATTTGCTTGTTTAGAGCTTCTTCTATATTTTTTGACAACATAATTTTATATTTTTTATCAAAGTTATTAATAAAAGAGTATCATTATAAATATAAACTCTTAAGATTTTGCTTTTTTAAACATTCTAAATAGTGAGATCTGTTTAGTGTAAAATGTAATACGAATACCAAAAAGAAGAATAATACCTCCAATCATCATTTGTAATGTAATGGTTTCATTTAAAAAGATCCATGCCAAAATAGATGCTAAAATAGCTTGGCCTAATAAACTTACCGAAACTCTAGTCGCTCGCATATGTTTAGTTGCATAACTAATAAGTAACCAGGCGAGAAGTTGACAAACTAAGCCTTGTACAACCAGAACGAACCAACCCGTATCGGAAAAACCAGAAAACGGTTCGCCCATTGCAAAACTTAGTATGGCTAAAGCTATTGCAGAAGATACCACACTAATAGTCATAAACGTTAAAACTTCGGTCTCTTCCAACACAAATTTACTGGTTAACATATATATCGCGTAAAGTATTCCCGAAAGGATGGCAAAAAAGAAAGCAAGGTCAAAGTCTAAATTAATGAAAAATTTAAACCCTACCAAAGTCATCATTCCTATAATCGCGATTATAGTGCCAATCCAGAAATTCTTTAGAGGTTTGTCTTTTAGAAATAGAAATGCACCAATACCGACCCAAACAGGAGATAAATTAGTTAAAAGTGTTGCTTGTGTTGCCGAAGATTCCTGAATAGCAATATTCCAAACACCAACATCTAAACCAAAAATAACACCACAAAGTGATGCTAATAGTAGCATTTTTGTAGACGGAATTTTAAGTTGTTTTGTAATTAAAACATAAGGCAAAATCACAACCGAAGCAATTGCCATCCTGTAAAATGCCGAAATTAATCCGGGAGTTAAACTTAAACGGACCAACACTGGAAATATAGAAATACAAATAATGCCTATTACAAGAGCAATTCTAGGTTTTGTCATAACAACTTAATTATAAAACAGCCGGCGAAAGTATGTAATATCTTGTTCCGAAATTGGTATTAAATATGCTGAAAGTAATGAAATTTTATCCTAAATCTAATTATAAGTTTAGATAGATGTTAACTATCGTATTGTTATTTAATATTTTAGAGGTCAGTAGTTAGTTACTTATTAATTTAGTTTGATATATTTTATCTCTATCGACCATTTTTGTTATTAAGTTATTGAATATTGTGTTCTTACTTTGCGAACGATTTATTCTAAAA
>NZ_JAWQUN010000041.1:0-16336 GCF_033447105.1 Formosa sejongensis | reverse complement strand
GATTCTCAAGAAAAACGAGATCAAGTCTCAATATACAAAATAACCTTAATTCTCTCTTTTTGTTCTTTCTGATTGGATACTTAATTTATAACTTATATTTAATAAGGCTAACTTAAGATATACAAGACCGTTAGCCATAAGCGTGACCGACCTGAATACAGACTATATGATTTTAACTATTATCTACAAAAATGACAAAGTAATCAGGCGGAATTAAAAACCTTTTAAACTGAAAAAGTTAGAGGAATTTACAATAAGAAAACTAAAAAAAGCAATTTATAGAACAAAAAAACAATGAGTAAAAAAACATTTCAAAAACCTCGAGACTACATAAACTTCACCAATAAAGAATTAGCAAAAAAAGCGACAATCGATCCGTATACTGTTTTTTATGAATGTGAAATGCGCATTGGTGAAACTAACGAACAAGATTTAGAGTTGGTTACAATTAGTATCTCTTCTTTGGAAAGTGTTTTGGATGATATTGATGAACATAATTGTGTAAATCTATTATCTGAACTAGGTAGATGCTACTCAGAAGACAAATTGCATCAGTTATTGAAAGAAAGAAAATCAGAGCTAAATAAAGCTTTAGGTTTTTTTACTACTGGTAAGCTTACTATAAAAACAAACCCAACAGCACGTGTTTTCATTCAAGGCAAAGACATTGGTGTAACTCCTTTGATAGATATAGCAGTACCCATAGGTGATATACTTTTAGAATTTGTATGTACAGAAACAGGAGAACGTTACGCAAAAGAAGTAAAAGATATTACAGAAAATGGTACTAGAATCATACATACAGCAAATAATGAAAAACAAAAAGTAAATTCTTTTAGAACAGAATTTAATAAACAAATTGAGAAACAAAATTTCTCTTATACTCCAACTTATTTTTCATTCTATAGCATGATGTTTGATTGTGAATGGGACGCAAAAATGAGTCTTCATAAAATGTTAGAGCAAGGAAAACTTCTTTCCGATGAAAGAAAAAAATTAGGAATTAGACGTTTTATATATAAAAAAACAGAAGGTTTTTCAGATGGCTATTATAATGTAAAGTTTTGGGAAATTATGAATACGGGATTAGATATAAAAACTCAATACGGAAATGTAGGCACAAGTTCACCTAGAAAAAACACAAAAACCTATGCAAGTGAAGAATTAGCCCAAAAAGACTTTGATAAAAACATAAAAGCAAAACTTAAAAGTGGTTTTTCAGAAGAAAACTAGAAAGCTATCAACAGCTTATAAGAAGTTTTGTTTTATTCCTTTTCTCTAAAATGTAAGCCTAAGCAGTTTGTTAAAAAGCCAATGGGTAACAATGTATAAAAAACATAGGGCGTTTGTGCTAAACTGTAAGGTCTGTGAATATTAATTAAGTCTGCTAAATATAAAATTTAGCGTTTAAGAGAAAATAAAAGCAAAATATTTATATTTAGCTAAGTAAAAAACCGAAACGAAAGTGCCTTTTAACTGCCCTACGTTTCTTATACGAGACGTTGTGCTTCATGCCTAAAAACGAGATAAAAATTTATTATGGAAGTAAATTTGGCATATTATCGCAGAAAAGATTGGAAAAAATTCTTAAAAATGATTGACGATAAAGATTCAATGTACGGCTCTTGGAATGATTGGCACAAATCATTTTTAAAAACAAAGCACAGTTTGATTTCTAAAGGTTTTATCGTAAACGATTTTATAGTAGATTTGGATAAATTAAAAATATACTGTTCCAATAGAAATTTAAAAATTGACGGAAAAGCTCGATCACAGTTCGTATCTAACATAAAATGAATAAAGAACATATAACCAAAGTACAAGTTTTATTAACTGAATGGAATCCTCTAGGAAAACTGTCCGTTCAGAAAACCGACTTGAATAACTATGAAACTGAAGCGACGGATATTCTATGGTATGTAAAAAAGACCAATACAGTTGAGCAGATAAATAAAATAACAAATACTGTTTTGAGTCAAGCTTTCGGAATACATGTGGATCCTGTTAAATGTAAAATTATTGGGGAACAAATACATTCAATTTTAAACAAAAAATAAAAGCACGAAAGCACAACAAAGTACTGTGGTAAAAAACAAGTAAAATCTACTTAATTTTTCAGTAAAGTACTTCTATAAGAATCTTCATAAATCAATCCCGATTTAGCTATAGCAAAAGCCTGTTTTAATGAGGGTATTGCACACAGCTATTAATGCTAACTTTTTACTCTTTCCTTTGGCAACTATACGCTCATAAATGTCTCGGCAAGCTTTATTGTATTTACATGCATTAAAGCTGCACATAAATAATAGATTGCGTAGTTTCTGATTACCTATTTTACTAATTCGGGGTCGTCCATTTATACTACTTCCACTTTTTCTAATTACAGGTGTTAATCCTGCGTAACTACATAATTCACTTCCGCTTCTAAAACGATCAAATCCATCGGTTAAAACCAATAGCATAACGGCTGTTTTGTTTCCAATACCTGGAATGGTTTTTACGCGAGTTAATAGATCTTGGTACTCTTGTTTTACTAATACTAATAGTTTGTCTTCTAAATTTTTTAGCTCCTTCTGAACATGCTTTAAACTTCGTTTTAAGGAACTGACTACTACTTTACTTGGATTGCCTAAAACAGTTTCTCCATGTATTTTATTTTTCAACATAGTACTCTGTTTTGTATACACAGAAAGGAGTCTGGTCATTTGTAGACACTCTGTTTGAACTTTAGAATTTCCTTGCCACAGTTTTAATTCTACCTGTTTTGCATACTCACATATCATTTTAGAATCACTCTTGTCTGTCTTGATTTTAGACAACTTCATTTGAATAAAACGCTTGATTGACAAAGGGTTTTCAACACTAACTTTTATGTTGTGTTCTACCAAATAATACGCTAATTGTAAATGATAAACACCTGTAGATTCCATAACACAATGAGTATTATAACTCATAAGTTTTATAAACTTTTTAAAGCCTGAAGTATTATTATTGAACTGATGAAACAAACCATCACTTCCCATTACATCAAAAACATCTTTACTAATGTCAATTCCAAAATAATTCGTATTTTCATTCATATGTAATATATTTTTGAAAGAACGTATCTACGGTATTTTCTACAACTTAAAAACGAGATCCTTAGTCTCCTAGAACTGTACGAAATAATGGTAGAAAAGAGAGAGGATTCTCAAGAAAAACGAGATCAAGTCTCAATATACAAAATAACCTTAATTCTCTCTTTTTGTTCTTTCTGATTGGATACTTAATTTATAACTTATATTTAATAAGGCTAACTTAAGATATACATAAACGTTAGCCACAAGCTGAAAAAAAATCCGAACTACAATGATTGAATGGATAAACGAAAGATTCGGAACAGATTTCACCGAAGAACAATTAATAAATGTCAAAGACTTTTCACTTCTTTGGAACATATTTGAAAATTTAGTTTGTAGAAATCATTGCAATGTCAATCGTTTAGAAGAAAGACTAAATCCAGTCGATTTTGAAATTACTGACTTTCAAGAAAATTTACAATATTTTAAAGATAGATATACCGAAAACGGAACAACAAACGCTCGATTTGAACATCTGAATTTTCGGAATGGAGACAGAAAAGAGTTTGTCGCAAATGTGCTTTTAGGAAATGAAGATGTAACTTCTAATATAGTTTTAGCACTAACAATTATAGTTTATAGATTTAGAAACAATCTTTTTCACGGATTAAAAAACTTTATGCAGATTAACGAGCAAGAAGAAAATTTTAAAAATGCTAATCAAGTCATAAAGTCAATACTTACTCATTTTACTAATTGAGCAAACTACAAGAAATATTTAGCAATCGAGAAATTTCATTATTAATTTGGCTTGGAATTTTTATAATTTTTGTTCTCACACAAAAGTCAATGAGAAATTCCTTGGCAGATGTTATAAAGCTACTTTTCGGCAAATATTTCCTTGTAATTTATTTAACTTTAGGAGTTTATTTGTTTGGAATATTTAGTCTTTTAAAAGCAATTGGACTTTGGACATTTGCAGACATTAAAGATTCAATCTTTTGGCTTTTTTCAGTTGCATTCGTTTTGGTTTTTAGTCTGAATAAAGCCAAAGACCGTAAATATTTTAAAGAAATTCTTATAGACACTATAAAAGTGATTGCGATATTAGAATTTGTAATTAATTTTTACAATTTCAGTTTAGTAACAGAACTAATAATACTTCCAATATTAATCTTTGTTGTACTGCTACAAGCAGTTGCTGGTTTGGATTCAAAGAATGCACAAGTTGCAAAATTATTAACGAATTTAATGGCAATATTTGGTTTCGGGTTATTAATTTATTCAATCTATCAAATGGCAAATGGATATTCCGACTTCTTTAAATTAGGAACATTACACTCATTTATTCTACCAATAATACTTACAATATTGTTCTTGCCTTATTTATACTGTTTATCACTTTATAGCATTTACGAATCATACTTTATTAGACTTGATTTTATGACTATAAAAAAAGGAAAAGTCAAGAAAGTTAAAAAGTATATCAGACGAAGAGCTAACTTAAACATTAATCGGCTGAACAGAATAATGGAACGTTTTGACAAAAAAGTATTTTATGACGATACGAACTTGAAAAAATATGTAAAGAAAATAAGCAACCGGAAAAAAGCCAGTGGCTAACAAAGTACTGTGGTAAAAAACCGATAAAATCTAAATACAGCAATTCAAATGTATAAAAAAGTAAACTTTATTTTTAGAACTACACTTACTGCATTTACTACACATCTAACAAAAATTGATTATTAGCTACCCTAGAGTTTGAATCGGCTAAAAACCAATAGTATTGGTAAATTGATGATACTATTTTGAATTGAAATATTTATATTAGAATATGCAATTACCTCTAGAGTCCGACATATCAATTTCCAAACTTACTTCAGTCTTTAAAAACACTAGTGCAACTTATAAATTTTATTGGTTTTGGGCTATATTAGAATCTGTTGACGAAGGAAAAACGGAAATCAATAAAAAAGAGATTTTTGCAAGAATGCTAACACTGTCTTGGTAGACCGTGAATTATTTCCATGTCTCTTTTGGAAAACAAGACTTAATTCAAGATGCAGTTCGAAAGATCAAGGATATAAAAAATCTTAATGTAGATACTAAGAAGAGTATTATGCTTGATTCACTATGAGTACAAAAAATACATACTATTAAATGTAAAGACTCTCCTTTAATTATACACAATATGTAATAATGGCAAACTGAACAATACCAACCGTTCACTTAAAAGCATAGCCACTTCACTTAAAATTCAATGTCTGTATCAATCTATCCTCGAACTTTGCTTCCGAATGTCTCGATTTAAAACATTTTCAATAAAAAAACAAGCAGTAAAACCATCAAAATTATTAGATCTGCCTTGCTTCAACATTTAAAAATTTTAATGCGCAAAAAGATTAAGAATGAAATTATTTAGAAGTATTAGAAGAAAATTAATTGGTACAGGTAAAATTAAAAGTTACTTAATATATGCACTCGGAGAAATTTTATTAATTGTGATTGGGATCTTAATTGCTTGGAAGATTAATAGTTTAAACGAAATAAATAAAAACAGAATTGTTGAAGTAAAGATTTACGAAAGCTTATTTGAAGAGTTACATACAAATCTTAATGCTTTAGATAGTGCCATTGTTAGATACGATACTAATGCGCTAACGCTGCAAAGTTCGCTTCAGTTTATAGGGAAACCACAAATTGAATTAACGCAAGAAATGAAAAATTTAATTATACAAACTAAATTCAAAAATACAAATTTGAGGGATGCCGCACTGAATTCGATTAATAACACGAACAAATTCGAATTTCTAGAAAACGACTCTTTAAAAGAATTAATAGCCCTGTATCCTAATGAAATTAGCATATTTAAAAATCAGGAAATAAAGATTGGAAATATTGTAAACAATCGGTTGCAACCTGTTATCGAAAAACATATTTCATTACTTGATTTGCTTCCTGAGGAGAACAAAAAGTATAATCAACTAAAAAATCTTGGACAACAATCAAATTATTTAGATTTATTAAACAGCAGAGAATACCAAAACTGCTTAATCGATCAATTATTACAAACTCAAATTCAATTAAATATGGCTAAAAGTTTACGTACAAAAACAGAAAGACTTGCAGTTAAATTAAAGCTGGAGTTAAAACGCTAATAGACTTCTTTTTTCCATTATAAAACCGATTCACTGAACAAAAACCCTCGTTCACTTAAAAGGTAAAGTGATAGGTTGATTACAATATTTTGACATCAAAGAAGGGATTAACTTTGTTATTGCTATGAAGCAAAAATTAAGTATTCATTTTAAAATATAAAGACAAATTCAGTGTAAAATGAACAAGTCTCTTAGAGATTAATTTTTATTACAGATTCAAGATTTACTATTTTAAATAAATTCTAAACATAACCTTATATTGATAATTAAAAAAAAACAAAAAATGAAATATCCTTTTAAATTTTTAACACTAGCTCTGATTTCTCTGGGAACTTTTATAGCATGTTCGTCTGATGACTCGACGACTGAAGCAGATGACGAAGAAGCTGCTACGGAATTACACGCTGCATTTTCAGCTTTTAATTCAGATGCGACCACTATTTATTTAGATGGTGCTAATGTGGTTATTGAAACTACAGGTCTACCAAATCACGAAACAGTGTACTGGGGTGAAGGTAATTCTCTTTATTTGGAAGAAGATGATGTAGATGTAACACCGTCAATCATGTCTAGTAATAATAATGCAGTAACTATTACTGTAGACGCTACCCCAAATTTAACAGGGAACACCGTTTCTACAGAATTAAACACAATTGGAATTGCTGTTAGTGGCGCATCATTATTTAATGACCAAGAAGGAAATGGAGCGTTAGATCAAGCGGCTGCAAGTTTAGATTGGACAGGAGCTCACATTGGACCTGGTGTATATCACTATCATTTAGAACCAAAAGCCTTTACAGATGATGACGATAGTTTAGTTGGAATTTTACTAGATGGTGTGTTTTTATACGGAAGACAATGTAATGCAACGGGAACATATCCTACAGATTTAGATGCTTCTGGAGGGCACACATCTACCACCCAATATACGTTAGGAGAAGAAGAATATCATTACCATATAATAAACGAGTTATATTCTAATACAGGATCTTATATCGCTTTTACAGGACCTTATCAAGGTTACTAATATAATATATGAAAACACTTTATATCATACCATTTGTGCTATTCTTATTTACTAATTGTGATAAAACTTTAGTCGACAAAAAAAACGTTGCTATTCAAGAACCCGTGGTAATAAACAATATTGAAGTACTAAAAAACGATTTGGTTTTAAACCAGATTGAAGGAAAATGGTATTATAACGATCTTCCCTATTCTGGTTACTCAATAAAACTATATCCGAACGATACTATAGCAGAAAGACTTGGTTTTGTAAACGGAAAAAGAGAAGGAGTTGCTAGAAAATGGTCTGAGAAAGGAGTGCTTCGTATAGAATCTTATTATAAAGAGAACCGTTTAGATGGTGTGTATAAATCGTGGTGGGATAATGGTGCTTTATCTGCAAAATCAAATTATACAAACGGCATAAAACAAGGTGTTGAAGAAGAATGGTATCCCACAGGGCAAAGGGCAAAACAAAGACAGCTTGTTAATGGGAAAGAAAATGGTTTGCAAAAAGCGTGGTTACAAAACGGAACATTATATGTTAACTATGAAGCCAAAAACGGACGTATTTTTGGTATGAAAAAAGCGAATTCATGTTATAAACTAGAAAATGAAGTTATTAATAGAGATGAAAAAATTTAGTTCCATTTTAATTCTAATACTGCTACTCGTTGCAAGTTGTAAAAATGAGACTAAGAAAGAAGATATTATTACGATTGAAACCAGCAGAGTAGATTACCTACCGTATTACGGAGATGAATCGTTTACGCCTAATTGGTTAATTCCAGGCTCTCAAGAAGAAAAGGATTTTCATAAAATTCCAGATTTTAAATTAGTCAATCAATTAGGTGATTCAATTTCTCAGGACACGTTTGAAAATAAAATATATGTTACCGATTTCTTCTTTACTGTTTGCCCAGGGATTTGCCCGCAATTAGCAGAGAGTATGCTAAAGGTTCAAGAAGAATATAAGAAGGATACAGACATACTTTTGCTTTCACATTCAGTAATGCCATCTACAGATTCTGTACCAGTTTTAAAAGAATATGCAAAAACTCACGGTGTAATAGATAATAAATGGCACTTGGTGACAGGAGATAAAAAAGAAATTTATTCACTAGGTAGAAATCAATATTTTGTTGAAAATGATTTGGGAGAACCTAAAAGTATAGATGACTTTCTGCATACAGAAAACGTCTTGCTTATAGATAAAGACAAACATATTAGAGGGATTTATAATGGATTAAACAGGGCTTCCGTAGCACAACTAATAACAGATATAAAAACTTTGAAAACAGAATAAGACCACACACAAAATAACAAAGCGTTCATGTTTGATCTTAGAGACCATTCATGAACGCTTTAGCATTAACTGCTATGTTATATTACTACACGCAGTAAACTAGCAAATATTTTCTTTAGTCTTTATCTGCAAAATAAGATGGTCCAACACCAGTTAAGAAATCTTCTCTTACAGGAGCAAATGTATCAATTAATTGTCCTTCTTCTAAACAAACGGCACTATGTAATAAGTTAGGTTCGATATATACACCGTCTCCAGCTTCTACAATTTGCTTTACGCCATCAATTTCAAATTCAAATTTACCTGAAACAACATAAGTAGCTTGAGTATGGAAATGTTGATGAGGAGCTCCTAATGCACCTTTATCAAATTTCACGCTTACCATCATAATTTGGTTATCGTAACCTAAAAATTTTCTTGATACTCCACCACCAAGTACTTCCCATTCCATGTCTTTTGTAATGACGTACTTTTCGCTAAATCTTTTCATTTGTTTAATATTTTATTATATAATTTGTAATATAGTAATGTTCTATGCAAGATAATTCATTTCTAATAATTAGAGAAGCATCATTTAGAAATTTTATGATTTTAATAACCATATTTAACAATTCAAATTCCTCATAATAGGGACTAAAAACACCAACCTACTAAACGATAATATGGATAGCAAAATTAATGAATAAAAAATCTCAGATTAATATTTAACCTGAGATTTTAAAACTTACACAGTTTATGAGATAATGTTAATGTATTAAAAAAAAGTAATTAATCTATTACTACCTTTTTTGTTACTGAACCATCTACAGAATTTATTTTCATTAAATAAACACCTTTTGCTAGACTAGAAACATTTATCCGATCTACTGTTAATTTTGAAGATAATACTTTTGCTCCTAGAATATTATACATATCTATTGAAGATACACTTACGTTTTTAGATTGAATATTTATATAATCTCTAGCAGGATTTGGATATACTTTGAATTTTGAAGCTAAAACATCGTCTATAGACTGTGTATTACCTTCTTGAAGTGAAATATTATCATAAAACACCTCTGTTTCGTCATCAATAGACTCTAGTGATCTAACATAAATTACAACTTCTGTATTTGTTGCCGTAAAAGAAAATGTATTTGTTACCCAATCTGGATTGTCATTTGTAATATCCATACCATAATCAACCGAAGGATCATTATAACCATTAGAGTCAATACCTTCTTCACTAGTAATTTGAGTATTTAATATATATACTTGTGATGGTGTACCAACTGCTTCTGATTTCGAATCGATAGAAAAATCATAAACACTACCAATAGTTAGACCTACCACTCTTTGATATAAACGTCGAGAACTACCTGTGATACTTGGATTACCGTCGTCGTACAATTTAACTCCTCTAGTTCCGTTATTTCCATTACTTGTAGACCCAGGTTGTTCATCTATAGAAGCATCTGCATCATCAAGATATTTAAAGGCCAAAGCTTCTTCTAAAGCTGCATTATTCCATCCATTTGGGTTATTAACTTCATCATACTTATAAGGACTTGGTGTTTTTTCAGTACCTCCATCGAGTACGACTTCACTATTAGGAGTCATATCCCAAGCATCTGCATTATCTCCTGTTTCTCCTTGAAATTCATCGCAAGTACCATTTTGGACAAGTTCTTGACTATATCCATAATTAAAACACAAAAGGAGTACCAACAGGTAATAAAATGCATTAGATTTTTGTCTTGTAAAAAGTAGTTTTGTTTTCATAATAATAGTTTAAAATGTTAATATTAATTAAAGTTGAATGATATTACTTAAACATATAGTTAAGTAACTTTGTTAAGTTTTATCTGGATAACCAAACTGGTTAACCAAAAAGGTTTTTCGAATATACAATTATTTTAACAAAATACACAGACTATAAATAAATTATCTTAAAAAAAAATAAACATCTTTAATTACTCATTATTTATAACAAAATATTATTTAAGATTAAAATTAAGAAATGAATGTTTTTAGATTTATAGCAAATTTTGAAGATGAATCTATATGTATATCTCATTTTAAAAAAGAAAGAGATAAATAAGGAGTTGTATGTAAATGTGTTCATACAGAACATTATTGGATAAAAGCAGGTTAAGTTATGAATGTAAGACGTGTAAATAGCGCATGACTTTGAAGAGTGGTACCATTAACCTTTCCTTTCTTATATATCACAAAACTATCTTCTTTTTTACAACTACTAAAAGGCTTCCTCCAAAGAAATACAAAAACAATATAGGATTAAAACGATGAACCTGTAAGGCAATGGTTCATAAACTGCTTTAAGATATGGAGATCGCGATGATCGCTATACTTTAAAAGATTTGATTGAGACCGATAAAGGTTATTTTAAAATAGAAGCTTTTGTGCTTATCATAAAACTCAAAAATCAGGTTGGGGAAGTAAAACAAAATCTAATGTCATGATTATGGCAGAGAGCACAGTTTTAGAAAATATTGAAACACTTAAGCAAGCTTTAGAAAAATAATGAGTGAATACAGACTGACAAAAGTGCTTCATACATCTATATCGCTGATTATTTAGATATTCAAATCACTGCAAATCAAGTAAAAGCACAACTAAAGAAACATAAAAATGGAATCGTATTACGACCAGTAATGCAAAAAGAAACTTTGCTGGAACTTATCAAAAACAAAAGCTAAATAGAAGGTGTTTTGTAGAAAGAATCTTTGATAGACTTGTTATTCCTAGCATTACAACTAAGGGACACTAAGCGGACAGACAATATAGACTTTGACACTATCGTAAATAATCTATAATAAAAAAATCTCAGATTAAAATATTAACCTGAGATTTTTTATAATTTATGAGATACTAATAAAGTTGAATAATCTATAGATTATTCAACTAATAATTCTTCTAGTTTATTTAACTTTTGGTAATCTCCCTCTACATCAAAGTGTTCCGATTTTTTAAACAAAATACTACCTGCTCCTATTGCAGCTCCCGCAGCAGCTCCGATTGCAACTCCTGCAGCATCTCCCGTAAAGGCTCCTATTCCAGCTCCTAAACCAGTACCAATTAGTATATTTACACCTCCAGAATATTTTGTTTTAACAGAACCAATGTTACCAACAGGAATGTCTATAGTTTTACCTCTTCTAGTTAATTGTAATGCCGTTTCTGAAATTGAAAATATATCTCCTTTATTAATTTTATTTCCTTGTAAATCGTATACGCGGACAAATATATTTGAGTCTTCGAATTTATTTTGAGCACAAACGTTAATACTTATAATAAGTGTCAATACAAAAATTAGATTTTTCATAATTAATAATGTGTGTTTTTAGATATAATGTTTCAGCTAATATATTAAAAGTAAATATCAATTAAAGAGAAAAACTACAATTTATCGTATTAATATACCGTTTTATCGAATAACATTCTTTTAACTAAATAACCGATCTAGAATCCGAGTTGTAATTCGGAAGATATATGCCCGATTCTAAATTAATTTGAATCTAACACAGAGTGGTTTTAAAGAACTCTAATTAAGGCATTATAATTAATTAGAGTTCTTCTTAACACCTAAATATCAAAACTTTTTGAAATTATTTCTACTTAGATAAATTCATCTTAACAGGCTTAGTATTCCATCCTTCTAACAGAATTTCAGAAGATTTTCCTTCTAGGTATTTTTCCTCAATTTGCATCTGAATAGTTCTTTCTTCATTTGGGAAAAGTGAGATATAATCATCATCAAAAAACACAGGTAAAATACTTTCTCCTGTAATTTTATCTTTCACCTTTATTTTATTTAGCAAAGACACATGGTCTGATTGATTCTTTAAGGTTATTTGTGCTGTATAATATCCTTTTTTATGGCTTTCTTTAATCTTCATTTTCACATTAGCGACAGGAAGATCATTCAAGTCTAAACAATTTCCATCCTTGTTTTCTAGCCAATAAAAGTTATCACTAATTACTTTTCCGTTTTTAGTTAACTCTAATTTCAAGAATAGTACACGGTCTGCTGGTTGATGCTCTAAATCAAAACATGTTTTCACAGAAGTAGATGCTACATTTGTAATTAGTGATTTTGACCATAAAACGTCTCCGTTGGCACCATAAACACTTGCGTTAATTTCTACTTCTTTAAGATTAGAAATTGTATTGTTAGCAATTCGTATTTCATTTTTATGACTATCCCAAAATGCATGTATAGGCGACGAAGCCTTTTTTACAGCAAAATAAGAGGCTGTATATTCAAGATAATGGTCGTAGAGCTGACAAATAAGTGAAGGCCATGCGGATTGACTCATCCATAAAATATTACCACTTCCTTGTGCTGATTGTAAACTCTCCATCATGGCTTTTCCCGATTCGTAATTAAATAACTGAGCTTTGTTGCTATATTCTTCTACACTATTAGGTTCACCATAACGATTAATAATGGTTTCTGTAAATTTCTCTGATCGTCCTTGTTGGTAATCGTGTATTGCCCACATATCGCTAATAGGCCAAACATCTTCTGCTGGCATCATCTTGCGAATACTTTCTACCTCGGGAATAGCAATAATACCTAACTCACTATGGAATGTCCTTCCTCTATTTTCAAAATACCATTCAGAACTACGGACATCGTAAGGCCCAAATCCACTAAGGGTCCCTCCTGCCGAATTGGATATATAAAACCGTGTACCATCCAGAGATTCTGTCTCTTTTTCCATGGCAACATCAAGTTCTAATAAAGGAATTCCTTCGTTACGACCACAATAAAATGCTAAAGATGGATGTTTACGGACCCACTTTATTTTGTCTTTTGCATTGTTCATAAACATCTTGTGATCTTTTGGATTAGGTCCATCAGCTGGATTTGCTAACCAGAAGTCATCAAAAACAAGAATCCCATATTTATCGCAAGCTTCATAAAACGCTTCATGGTTGGTCATCCCTAGCCAGTTTCTAATCATGTTAAAATTGGCTTCTTTCTGAAGTTTCACTCTTAAATCATAACCCTCTTCATCTAAACGCATCATCGCTTCTGGGAGTCCCCAGTTTCCGCCACGTAATAAAATTCTATAGCCATTGCAATACACAAACAGGACATTGTCTACCTCTTTATATTCTAAATCTCTTATACCAAATTGTATCGTTTTAGTATCTGAAACCGTATTATTTTCAATAAATTGTAAGTCTAGTTTTGTAAGGTTTTGTGGACCATAACCATTTGGCCACCAAAGTTTTGGATTCGTAATTTCTAATGCCGAAAACTGAGTTTTATCTAGAGTAACCGTTTTTTCTTCATTAGCCCTAAGTTTTACAAGCAACTCAATAACCTTATCGTCAAATTTAGCAATAAGCTTACCTTCAACAGGTTTCGACGAATAATTTTTAAGGGCAGTGCTTATTCTCAAATCGGCTTTTGTGGTATCGGGTAAATTTAAGGTTGAAGAAACCCAAGGGTCTTGAATGGAAATATTACCACTGGTACGAAAAGTTACGGCGTTCCAAATACCATTGTTACGCCCTTTAATAATGGGTAGCCAGTTCCATCCAGCAGAAGCTAAAGAAGTCGGGCCATCTAAACCCAATACATCACCATTAGTGGTACGAGATCCTAATGATTTTCGAATAACTTTATGATTGTTAGATACCCAATTTTCGTTATTATGTACCAATACTGCCAAGGTATTTTCTCCTTCAAAATTCACCAATTTGGTAACGTCAAATTCACCTCTTAGAAAGGCTCCATCAATACGTCCCAAATATTTACCATTAAAATAAACTTCTGACTTCCAGTTTATTCCTGAAAAATTTATAAAAATTCTCTGTCCTGATAATTCTGAAGGGAAGTCGACTACTGTACGATACCAAAAATTGTTTCCAGAGAAAAACTCATCAGAAATTTGATGCATATTATCGCCATATAATGGATCTGGTAAAGCACCAAAATTGTAATAATCCCCAAGCACAGTTCCTGGAACTCTAGCAGGAATCCATTCTTTGTTATTATATGCTGTTGTTGAAATAACTTCCGGATCAGCATCAACAAACATAGCGTTTTGAACCTGCCACATGTCTCCGTTTAAGGATAGATTATTTACAGAAAGTTTAGTTGTATGTAATGGTAAAAACCTATCGGGACCTTCACCAATAATTTTCATTTCACGAATTACTGATCCACGTATAGGATTTAGCACCTTAGAAATATTTATTTGTATGTATCTCGCCTGAGTAGGCTTAATAGCTATGGTTTGGTTCCCTCCTTTTCCTTCGCTTGTTTTGTACAACTCTACAGCATGATCTCCCTCTTCGATTGATGCAGATAGGTTATATGAAATCGCATAGTTCCCTCCCCAATTAACCTCTATGTGCTCAATTTCTTGAGTAGATCCTAAATCAATGATAAGCTGCTGATTTTTGTCTCTCCAATATCCTTCCCAATATGTATCTAAGCTACCATCTACAACCAAATGTCCGCTATGATTGACATCAACCGATGAAGAGTGGGTAACAATACGATATTGTGCAAGATTTTTTTGCTGAGCATCTACTTTTAAAGTAAAAATTAAGAAAAAAGAAAGGAGTAAAATGGGTTTGATTATTACTTGGAATACATTCATAACTGAATTTTAAAATAAAATATTGTTAATATTTGAAATGATGATGGATTGATCTTTACTAAATTATAAACCTTAAAAAAACTATAAATCATAATTACAACAACTTTGTACCTTTTAAAATTATATTCACACCAGTTGTTGATATCCCCTAATCTTTTGAAACTACTGTACCTATAATTATTTAACCTTATTGGCTAACATATACTTCGTTAATTAATACGTTCGCATCGTTTATTCTAAAACACTTTTATAGGATAAACTAACTATAAAGCCATAGAAACGCTGACTTTACAGAAGACTGTTTAAAATTTTATTTCTTAAATACATCACTTTTTGTTGTATAACATTATTTGATAGTGAAATTTGATTTTTTTTTAATAAACGTCTATCGGAAATAGTAGTAAATCGGTGATTTTTTTAGTGGTAATACCTAGTTTTATGTTATTAAGTTTTGTTTGCATTTCTAATTAACAATATTATAAATAATGTCCAATTCATTGACTTAATTATGATTCTAGATATCTAACTTATCACCCATTTTCGACTAATACACTTTATAAACAGTTGCTTTGGTGTATAACATCTGTTTCATTTGTTTTAGAGCTTAAAATATTAAATCATTTATAAAATGAACTTACAGGCCCTCCATTGTACATTTTAAATAACACTGATTTTAATATTGCTGAGATTGCTATGAAAGTCGTATTTATTAATATACTGTATTGGGATTCTGAGGTGAAATCTGCCATTCGCGACAAGATTCTAGTATTTATCCCTTGTAAAAACTTTGCGGATAGGCATCCCTAAAAATAAAAAAGAGATAAAGAACAAAAGTTCTGTGTATGTATTGATCCATAAGATTCCGATTTTTGGACCTCATCTATACAAAACACCATATGATTAAACAAAATACCAGTGACAGAGAAGCGAAGAATTATTTAGTGGATACTCCAGATATTAAGAAAGCTTTCGACTTAGCATAAGGACGGATCAAGGCATATTTCTGGGGAGCCGTATAAATTATGCATATAATTTAGTTAGTCTATAGAGGAAGAATTTTATATCTCTTACACCTCTAAATTGCGCTCTAAATTCCTTTATTTTGGCATTGAAAGATTCTGCCGATGCGTTTGTACTTCTGTTATTAAAATAGTTCAAAATCGGTTTGTAATGCATCTGTATAGA
>NZ_JAWQUN010000040.1:0-17622 GCF_033447105.1 Formosa sejongensis | reverse complement strand
CGGAATCTTTCAATGCTAAAATTAAGGCTTTTAGAGCACAGTTTAGAGGTGTGAAAAATGTAGATTTCTTCCTCTTTAGATTAACTACTATTTTTGCATAAACACAACAATTAGGCTTGATCCTAAACAAGTCCAACTTGTTTATTTTGTTTTTTCACGAATTTATAGGTATGCATAGTGCCTCCTTTAGTTTTAGTTTCAATGATGCAAATCCCGTTGCTTAATTCTCTTTGTAAGCGATCTCTTTCTACAAAATAATTACGTTTAGGAGCTGTTCCTGGTGGATATTCAGAAATAAGTGCGCCTCCATTTTTAATGATTTCCGATGCAAGTTTAGTGTTCTGTTTCGGATAAATTTTATCTACGCCATTTGGTAAAACAGCAATAGTTCTTCCTTTGTGTTCTAAACAACAACTGTGACCTACGGTATCACAACCTAAAGCCAAACCACTCACTATGGTGAAATTATTCTCAACAAAATGTTTAGTTAATTTATAACCCTCTTGTATGCCAAACTCGGTGGGATTTCTGGTGCCGATAACAGCAACGGTTATTAAATATGCATCGTATTCCGGCAACATCAAGGAGTTATAAAATTGCCACAGTATATGTGATGCAGGATAAAATTCAGAATGATATTATGTATGGGGATAAAGCGAGTCGTGCTATTCTAAGTAATTTATCCTATCAGTTTTTCGGGAAAGTAAATGATCCAGATACCGCTAAATATTATGAACGCTTTTTTGAAATCGTAAAACAGGAAACAACGAGTATTAACCGTGGTCATAATCTCGATTTCGATACGCGAGTAACAACTGGAGAACGGGATGTGGCAAAAGTATGAGCAGATGCTGTTTTTAGATTAAAGCAGGGACAGTTTGTGGTGTTTGCAGATGGAACAGATCACAAGGTTCAGTTTACGTTGCCGCATATAGTAAGGGAACTACCTAAACAAAAGCAGGTGTATTCTGTAGAGTATTTACAAGTGAATTTTGATCGGGTTTATGAGGAGGTTAGGTAGATTTTTGGGTGATTTAACACCATAGATAAAGATTGAAATTCGAGTAATAATATTTAATCATAATTTCTTAACGAACAAGTTGATTCAATATGATTTCTGTTATATATTTTTGAGCCAAAATTTAAAGGTTTAAAATTGATAAAAAATCCGGATATATATTTACTAGGTTGTATTAAAAGCGATAATTACAAGGCTTTTAATCAATTGTATGACAAATATTGGGATAGTTTATATCTATATGCATATAGCTTAACTAAGGATAAAGAAAATGCATATAAAATTATTCAGGATTTGTTCGTCATGTTATGGGAAAAACGAGAAGAGCATAATATTCAAAATTTGAAGAGCTATCTTTTTCAAAGCGTAAAATATAATTTTTTTCAGCAACACAGAAAAAAAAGTGTCAGCTTAGTTGATCTGGCTGAAGAACTTGAAGAATTTATTTATGAAAATCTAGAAGATTCTAATCCTGAAATCTTTGAAATACTTAAAAAAGCATTGGAAGCGCTACCTGAAAAAAGGCGTGAGATTATAATTATGAATAAATATCAAAATATGTCTCCAAATGAAATTTCGGAAGTGCTAAATATTTCTGTTCAAACTGTTCGAAATCAATTGTCTTCTGGTCTAATTCAATTAAGACAACATTTTAATTCAAAAGGGAATGCTGCCGAATTAGCTGTGATAATATCAATTTTTTATAATATTTAATCTCGTAACATTTCATTAATGTTTCCTTAACTTTCTAGCGTAGTATAAAATGCAATTTGAGACTCTTATCTATGAAAGAGAAACTTAAATGAAAGATAAAAGCACAAACTTCTTCCAAAATTTAATAGATCGTTATATAAATAATAAATCTACCAATGCAGAGCATAAGATTCTAGAAAATTTCTTTGACTCTAAAGCCGAAAATTTAAGTTGGGAGACTAATAAATTTGGTAATAAAGAATTATTAAAAGCAAGACTTAAAGGCGAAATAGATCGTAAAATAAAAAAACAAAGTTTTACTAATAATAGATATAAATATATTTCTGCTGCCGCAGGAATCCTTATAATGGTAGGTTGGTTTCTGTTTTCCGATATTTCACCAAAATCTAAAGTATTTGCTACGACACAAACAATAGATAGTTTATTACTAAATGATGGGTCTAAAATAATTTTAGGACCAAACTCGATATTAGAATATCCTAGTTCATTTAAAAATGATTACAGGTCGGTAGAGCTAATAAAAGGGAATGCATTCTTTAAAATAGCTAGAGACACAACAAAACCTTTCGAAGTTAAGCATCCTGAATTATCAACAACAGTTCTAGGTACTTCTTTTACTATTAATACGAATAAAAAGAATATTTCTGTTTTAGTAATGACAGGTAAAGTTTCTGTGCGTTCAAAAAATAATTTGATGGAAATTTTAAACCCTACAGATCGGGCAACGTTCAATTACGCTTCAAATGAATTAAAATTAGATCAAGTATTAAATTCTTTACCATGGTATGCCAAAGAAATTAAATTTAGGAATAGTGCATTGGTAGAAATTTCTGAAATTATAGAAAATCGATTTGGTTACCATTTCAAATTTGAAAATGAAATCTTAAAGGAAAAAATAGTCACATTAACTATTGACTCCAATACTACAATCCAAAACTTCGTAGATCAATTAAACTATATAACTAATCTAAAATTTAAAATTAAAGACCATGATATAAAAATTAAAGAATAAAAAAACTCGAAGTTGTTGGAGCAACTACGAGCTTATAAGTATTGAAATTAACAAATGAAAATTACAACACAAAATGAAATACAAAATTACAAATTTTTTCGCATTTATTTGCTTTTGTTTAGTCACGGTTATTACACCTTCTGCTTTAGCAAATCCAATTAATGAAGATTTTACCAGAATATCTGTTAAAATTATTTCGTCGAACATAACATTAAATAATTTATTTGAGGAGATTGAAAAACAAACGCATTACAACTTTAGTTTAGGAGAAGATGTAATCGAATCCAAACAAGAATTTAATATAAATTATAATAATTTAACCTTAAAAGAGGTGTTAAAAGATATTTCAAATAGAGCAGATTTGGATTATCAAATAGAAAATAATTCTATTTTAATAAGACCAAATTTAAATTTTAAGTTAAAAAATGAAATATCTCAATCGGTAATCAGTGGTGAAGTTTTAGATGAGAATGGGATGCCATTACCGGGGGCCAACGTACTAGAAAAAGGAACGTTAAATGGTGTTTATACTGACTTTGATGGGAAATTTCATTTAAATTTAACTACAACTAATCCGCTATTAGAAGTTTCTTATGTTGGGTATACTACAAAATTTGTGGAAGTTGTTGGTTCTAATTTGACAATTTCACTTACAGCCGATTCGAATTCATTAGATGAAATTTTACTTATTGGGTACGGAGAACAATCTAGAGCAAAGAATGCAGGAGCAATAGGTCAAATAAATGAGGAAGCACTGGATAAGGTAGCGTCTTCATCTTTTGAAGGTCAAATTTCGGGTAAAATGTCTGGTGTCGTAGTAAATCAATCTAATGGACAACCAGGAGCTTCCTCCCAAATTGTAATTAGAGGTATTGGTACTTTAACGGCAGGAACGAATCCCCTAATTGTTGTAGATGGTTTTCCTCTATCTGAGGGTAGTTCATTAAATAGTATTAATCCGAATGACATTGAAACTATAAATGTTCTAAAAGATGCTGCTTCTGCATCCATTTATGGATCTCGAGCTGCTAATGGAGTAATTTTAGTGACTACTAAAAAAGGTAAAAAAAATGCAGGAACAGTTATAACTTTTGATACATATGGAGGGATGCAAGAAGCTACTTCTGGTGTAGAATTAGTAGATGGCTACCAATTTGCACAATTTATTACTGAAGCTAGAAATTGGGGATATGTTTCAAAAGACCCTGCAAATAGAAATGAATCAGATCCTAATTCAGTACGTGTTACAAAAACAATTAATGGTCAGGGAATTGATGGTAGAGAATTGAATTTAGATTTCTTACATCCTTACTTAGATGGAGAAGAGGGATTAACGAATACAGATTGGATGGATGTTGCTTTTCGTTCTGCTCCCATTTCTAATTACAACCTATCTGTAGCAGGAGGAAATGAGAAGACACGTTTTTATAATTCTGTAGGGTATTTTAAACAAGATGGCGTTATTTTAGGAAGTGATTTGGAAAGATATTCAGTAGCGGTTAATTTAGAATCACAATTAACGAAAAAAATTAAATTTGGTTCAAATATTAAGGCTTCTTATTCTGATCAGAATGCTTTAGATCAGGGGAGTCGTAGTTCTGGAGCATTAGGATTACTTCCTCTAAGTTTACCATATTATTCTCCATATAATGCGGATGGTTCAATAAATATAAGTGATCAGATTGTAAATGAACAGCGTGAAATTGAAGGGGTAAGAATTAATGGAACTCCTGTAGAAAATTTATTAGCGACATCAACCTATGTTACAGATAATAGAACACAGTTTAGGTCTTTTGGAAATATGTTTGTTGCTATTGAATTGGTTAAAAATTTAGAGTACAAACTTTCTGTTGGTGGAGATTATGATAATTACGTAAGAAATTACTATTACCCGTCGGATGTGGGATCTTATAGAACACCAGCTCCAAGATCAGATGCAAATGCTTCTCAAGAGATTACGACGCGTTTAAATTATATTATAGAGAATACTTTAACTTATGATGTTTCATTTGGGAAAAATAATTTAAATGTTTTGGCAGGTTATACTTTTCAAAAGGAAAGAATCAGCTCAACTGTTGTTAATGGTACTGGGTTTGCAGATAATAACATTCAGAGTATAGCCGGAGCTAGTGCACATACATCTGATTATAATCTAGGTGTTTGGACGTTAGAATCTTATTTTACGCGTTTACAATATGATTATGATTCTAAATATCTATTTTCAGCAGCCATTAGAAGAGATGGGTCCTCAAGATTTGGTAGCAATAATAGATGGGGTAATTTTCCTTCAATTTCTGGGGGTTGGATTTTTACAAATGAAGATTTCTTCCCTTTTAAAGATGTCCTTACTTTTGGAAAACTTTCAGCGAGTTGGGGTAAAACTGGAAATAATCAGATAGGAAATTATGCTTCACAAGCACTTGTTACAGAGTCTAATTATACGTTTCAAGGTTCTTTAGCTCCTGGATATATCACAACGTCATCTCCTAATCCTGATCTTGGGTGGGAAATAGCGTCTTCTTTTAATTATGGTCTTGAATTAGGTTTTTTTAATAAATTAAACATTAACATGGCTTATTACAAGACTAATACTCAGGATCTTTTATTAGAAGTTCCAGTTCCTCAACAAACAGGTTATACTACTGTCCTTGCAAATATTGGAGAAATGGAGAATAAAGGATTTGAGTTTGAAGCCGATTTAAATAATGTGATTTTTGGTGAATTCGTTTTAGGGTTTAATGCCAATTTTACAACCTATAATAATAAAGTATTAGAGTTAGGTCCTGGACAAGAGCAAATCGCTACAGGTACGGATCAATCCTTTATAACTAAAGTAGGTGGCTCTATTGCAGAAATTTATGGTTATGAAGTTGATGGAGTATTTAAGACGCAATCAGATATTGATAATTCTCCACATTTAGATGGTACTCTTACAGGGGATTATAGAGTGAAAGATATAAATAATGATGGACTTATTAATGATGATGATAAAATTTCAAAAGGAACTTTTACTCCTGATTTCGTTTATGGATTTGGGTCAAACGTCACTTATAAAGGGTTCGATTTTAGCTTTAATTTTGTAGGTATTTCAGGCAGAACATTAATGGATGGTGATATGTCATCACTAACCGAGTCTGGGGAAGGTTTTGCCGTTCCATCGACCTATTATTTTGAAAATAGATACCATCCAACAAATAACCCAGATGGCTTTTTAGGGCAACCTAATTTTGGGAATTTTTCAAATTCAAGAAAATTACTTAACTCATCTGTAGTTGTTGAAGAAAATAATGGAGATTATTTCAGACTAAGAGATATTAGATTAGCCTACAATTTTTCAAGTGAACTTCTTGAAAAAATTAAATTAAAATCTTTACAAGTTTATTTATCCGGTAATAATGTTTTTACTAAAACAAAATATAGAGGTTGGAATCCTGATGGAACATCTTCCAATATTCTAACTTCTGGATATAATACAGGATCTAACTATCCAGTATCTAAAACTTATTTAATGGGATTAAGAGTTTCTTTATAAATCATAATTTAAAAATATTATAATGAAAAAGTTTACATTTTCAATATTTACAATGGCTGTACTTTTATTTTCGTGTGAAAATGAATTAGTGCAAACCCCAAATACGAATAAAGTCGCTGATGGTTTTTATACTAATGAGGCTGAAATAGAAGAAGCTATTAATGCGACGTATGCCACATTACAATTTAGTGGTAATTACGACATTGGAATGCCTTCAATTGGTGAAATACCTGGAGAGGATTCATATGACGAGACACCTGCTAATGATGGTGGAAATTATGGGCAGCTAGATTTGTATAATGTGATATCACAAAATTCAATAATCGCCAATGTTTGGAACCATTCTTATATTGGTATTCAACGCGCAAATATTGTATTAAATAGAATTAATGAAATAGAATATAGTAATGAGGATACTAAAAAGTCACGCATAGGAGAGATGTACTTTCTCAGAGCATTATTCTATTTTAATTTAGTAAGAGTTTATGGGGATGTGCCAATAGTTCTTGATGAAGTTAATAATCCACAAGATTATTTTGGTCAAACTAGAATGGCTGAAGCCGAAGTTTATAACCAAATAAAGGAAGATTTATTAGAAGCAATTCAATTACTACCCGTTCGTAATGAAACAAATAAAATGCGAGTTGTAAAAACAGCAGGGCAGGCTTTATTAGGAAAAGTAGAATTAACACTTGGAAACTATTCTCAAGCACAATCAAATTTACAATCAGTAGTAAATTCTGGTATTCATGATTTAGTAGCGGTAAATGATGTTTTTGCTGCTGATAATGAATTGAATGGTGAGATTATTTTTGCTGTTCAGTTTTCTTCAGGAATAAATGGGAACAGTGAAGGTACTGATGCGTATAGAATGTTTAATCCTACAGGTCGCGTGGAAGGTAATATGACAGGAACTAAAGGGCATGGTGTTTTGAAACCCGATTTTTATAAACTTTACGAAGATAATGATTCAAGAAAGGGGGCTTATATTGGGGTTTTGGAATCAGGTATCGCTTATAATAAAAAGATAGCTATTCCAACTACTGTTGTTGATGATGCAGAAAATGATTGGATTGTTTTACGTTATGCAGATGTTATATTAATGCTTGCTGAAATAGAAAATGAATTAGGTAACTCTACACAAGCAATTCAATATTTAAATCAAATTTATAATCGAGCTTCTATTGGTGAATATTCAGGAATGGCTACAAAAGATAGTATTTTTCAAGCAATCGATTTACAACGTAGGTTAGAGCTAGTTTGGGAAGGACACAGATGGTTTGATTTAAAACGTCAAGGTAGAGCTCAGGAAATTCTAGGTATTTCAGATAGTAATAAATTATTGATGCCTTTACCTGCAAGTCAAATAGCAACAGACAATGCGTTGAAACAAAATCCAGGTTACTAAAAAAATCTAAAATCTTAAAAAATGAAATTCAAAATAATAGGAATACTATCCTTAGTAGCAGCATTATGCGCTTGTGAAAAGAAGAAAACTGCTCTGGAAAAAAGGGACACGACAACTATAAGTGTCGATAATGATACCATTAGGATAGAAAAATTAATTAATAATTTGGAAAACTCTAATAATAAAGAAATCATGGTTATTGCACATCGCGGTGACTGGAGAAATGCTCCTGAGAATTCTTTACAAGCCATACAAAACTGTATTGATATGGGAGTTGATATGGTTGAAATTGATGTTAGGGAAACTAAAGATGGTCAACTTGTTTTGATGCATGACACTACTATAGATAGAACTACAAAAGGGAAGGGGCCTGTTAAAGAATGGACACTAGATAGTCTTAGGACTTTAAGACTTGTAGATGGGCTAAGTGTGCCTACAAATCATCAAATTCCTACGTTAGAAGAAGCTTTATTGCTTTGCAAAGGTAAAATATTAGTAAACCTAGATAAGAGCTATGATATTTTTGATAAATGTTTTGAAGTGGTAGAAAAAACAGGAACCTTAAATCAAGTAATAATTAAAGGGGGAAAAACCAAATCAGAAGTAGAAGAAGAGTTTGGGGAGTATCTAGATAAAGTATTTTTTATGCCTGTAATAAATTTATCAAATCCTGATGCCGTTACTATTATTGATGAATATTTAGAAGATGGTAGCCCGATAGCTTTCGAGTTTATTGTACCTCAAGACACAATAGCAACAATTAATAGATTTAAAAGTCTTCGAGAAAATGGATCTGGAGTTTGGGTTAACTCACTCTGGTCTCCACATAATGGAGGACATGAGGATGAAAAAGCGGTATTAGATCCTTCTGTTTATGATTGGTATGTTGATAATAATATTGACATGATCCAAACTGATAGACCAGGTATACTCTTGGAATATTTAAGAGGTAAAGGATTACATGATTAATTTTTTTATATCAATGAGAATGTTAAAGAAAAATTTCATATTAATACTCTGCTTTCAATTCGTTTTTGCACTTGGGTTTTCTCAGTCAGCCGTGCCATTAAAAACAAAGTCTGATTCAATTTTATATCAATTTAAGAATCCTTCAAAAGATAGAATTTTAGCGGTTTCACATCGAGGGGCATGGAATTATGCTCCAGAAAATAGTTTAATGGCTATTCAACGATGTATTGATATAGGAATTGATATCGTTGAAATTGATGTTAGATTAACTAAGGATGGACAGCTTGTTTTAATGCATGATAAAACTATTGATCGTACAACGACAGGAAAAGGTAAAGTTTCAAATTTTACATTAGCAGAATTACAATCTTTTCGTTTAAAAAATGCATGTGGAGTAAAAGGCTCAAGGCAACAAATCCCAACCTTAGAAGAAGCAATGTTACTTGCTAAAGGAAAGATTATGATTAACCTAGATAAGGTTGAAGGAGAAACGGTTAAAGAAGCTTATGAAATTCTTAAAAAAACAGGTACAATCAATCAAGCTATTTTTAAAGGTAGAGAGACTGTTCAAACCATGTATAAGAAATTTGGACCTATCATGGATACTATAATTTACATGCCTATAGTTATTGATAATGTTGATGATCCATCGCAATATGTAAATGATTATAATGAGAAACAGAAACCATACGCCTACGAAGTAACTTTTAAATCAGTTAATTCAAAAAAGTTTAAATTGATAAAAGAGTTAAACAAATTAAATGTAACGGTTTTAACTATTCCTTTATGGGATGATTTAACAGCTGGTTATACTGATGAATTGGTGCTTTTGGAAGGCCCTGATGCTGGATGGGGATGGTTAATTGAAAATGGATCTAATGCAATTATGACAGATAGACCAGACGAATTATTAAACTACTTAAGAAGTAAAGGATTACATGATTAAATAAAGATATTTTCAGTTGAGTTTGTTTATTTGAGATTAGGGCACGTAAATTATATTCGTGTCCTATTTTTTTAAATTCACTTTAAGTTAGTATAAAATGGGTGAGATAAAAATATTTGATTATGTATTTGTTATGAAAATTGACTGTATTTTTAAGAGATAGATGCCTAAAACATGCGGATAGAAAATTGAAAAGTCTTTAATTAGTTGTAAAAAGAGCAGGTAAAAAGGGTGTTATTAAGCTTTAATAGCTTATCAAATACAATTCACTCTTTAAAATTTAATAACTCGATCTATAGCATCATCAGCGTTCTTATGTATAAAATTTACTTGATAATTTATTGTTATACTAAAATTACTAAGGCGATAAAATTTCTCAAACATAAAAAGGTAGATTTTATCTCCAGTTGGATTTTAAAAAGTATGACGTGCGATGTGGTTAGAAATGTTTTTATCTATATCACACATTTTAGCGACTAGTTTAATTTGTGAATTTAACAAAGAAGTGGCACTTCTGGTTTTTATAAAAATGTCTAAGTCATTTGACTAATCTGCTTCATTTAAGAAATGAAATATATATCCATTGTTAACAGAAGCATATTGCTTATAGGTATCTAAAATGGCATTAGCTTTATCTGGAATTTTTAAACTAACGGGTTTAGCATTTTTATTCATTTCATACAATAATCTGTCATTTACAAAATCACTCCATCTTAACTGAATAACATCAGATACATTTATTCCCGCGAAATAAAATGATAGCAACCAGGAATTTAGAGAATGCCAGGCATTAGAATTCACTTCAAGTTTTAATGCTTCCAATTTCTTAACTTCTTCAATATTTAATCCTTTTTTATTTGAAGTGCCTATTTTAATCTGAATTTTATCTCCTCCAAAAGGGTAGTACTTTACATCTACAATTCCTTGCTTAATAGCTTTATTAAAAACTGTTTTAATAAAAATTAATTGATTAGTTATTGTTCTAGGCTTTTGATTTAAATATGCTTTGCAGAATGTCTGGTGTCTATCTTGTTTTATAGGTGTCAAAACACAGTATTTGGACGAATAGATGCTATTATTAAATCAGCATGAATTTTTAAAATATTTTTTAAAACGACATAATTTGGCGGTTTGAGTTTTGATATTTGTACTATCAAATTATAAATAATGAAACATATGACTATCTTGTATTTACACGGATTGAACGGGTGTTTGAGTCCTGAAAAAAGAATTGTTTTAGAACAATACGGAGACGTGTTTTCGCCAGCAATCGAGTATGAAAAAGATTCAGATGTTATACATGGAATATCAGCATCCTTTAATTTACATGATATTGATGTGGTTATAGGTAGTAGTATGGGTGGATTTACAGGATATTACGTGTCCAACCATTATCAATGTCCTGCATTACTTTTTAATCCACCACTGTCAAATCGTTCTGTTTATCAAGAAATCCCTGAAATAGAATATAAAAAAAGTAGTCTAAAACATATTGTTTTAGGAACGTTGGACGAGGTAGTAAATCCCGTTGAAACCTTTCAGTTTTTAGGGAATACTGTAGCGTCTAACCCCGAATACACGATTCACCTCCGAAATGACTTAGCACACCGTATTCCAATCGAAATATTTGAAGAAGAAGTAGAGCATTTCTTTAGTAAAATGCGTGATTAATATCATACTGTAAATAATATTTCATAAGACAGAAATTTAATGGATTTCGATAAGCTTCAACAAAATTGTAATGTAATACCAATTAAACAGACTAAAATTTAAAATTATTTGAGCTGATAATTTAGGTAGTAAGTTTGCATTAGCTAATAGATATTGAATAAAGCGATAGTCTTCTGATTATGAATGGTTTGGTGAAAATTGGGATTAAAACAAACTCAGAATAGGCTAGTTATGCCGATAGTTTAATTACGCTTTCATCCAGTTTCTGTAAAATAGTCATTAGTAGTTTATATTATAGAATTTAATTAGTCAAAAAGTATATTTTAATATTTTGTCTTAGGCACAGTTGATGATGAGTTTATTTTGATAGATAGCCTTCAATTTATAGTAAATACAATAGACTTTCATCCTAATTATAATATACATTTACGTAATCATTTGGTGCCCCGTGTTCTATTCGTTATTTTTATAAAGAAGTGGATTTTTTTTTAGTATATGTAGCTGTTTTGTGACGTTCTGTTAAACCAGTTTTAATATAGAAATACGCATAGCGGTTTCGATTTAAAGTAAAGTAATAAGATGTTTTTCTTAATTGAAAAATTTAAAATATAGTATGAGAAAGTTAATACAAATCATTGATGAAAATTTAGGAGCAAAAGATTTTCCTATTAATAGTTTTAGTGGGGATGTTTATTTCCATGGTAAAGAAGGTTTGGATATTGGTAAAAGTGATTATAATAAACTATTAGATAAGTTTAATAAAGCACTCGAAAATTCAAGAAATTCTTTAGCTACCTACGAAGATTTGTTAGCTATTTTTATTAATGAGATATTTGAAGATAACTCAACACTTCGTAAAGGTGAGGGGAGAAGCACTTATATATCTAGTATAGTTTTAAATACCGGTTTAATTTCTTTGCGTAGTGAAGAGAATACAACAGTCACAGATAAATCCTCAGATTCCATATTATATCTCTCTTGGGATGAGATTGGTTTTATTGAATTAATAGAAAGCGCATCCGAAAAAGAATTACACTTTTTTAGATTTTATGTGAAGAATAATACGATACAGCACGATTTAAGTATAGATAGATTTGGTACAGATAGTTTAGTCGCTTCTAAAAGAATACTAAAGATGTTAAATGAAATTGTTGAATATAAAAATAATACAATAGACAACTCCATTAATGAACATGTTGAACTGCAATCAAAAATTGAAAAATTGTTTAATGATGAGAATTATAAAGATGGTGTTGAAGCGTTAGATAATTATAGTAAAAAATACAATATTAACGACATTACTTTAGATGATTCATCATTTTATTATTTTAATAAAATATTTGGATTGAGAAGTATGGGAAGGTTAGACGAAGCTTTAGACACCATCGATAGTTATATAAACAGATATAAAGAAATTGGTGAAATAGAACCTTATACGTACGAACTAAAAGGCGAAATTTTATCTAAGCTAAACAAGTATATATCTGCTATAAATTGTTTTGCCATAAGTGAAGAAAATTATGAAAACAGTGAATATAAAAAAGGGGTTCACTCAAAGAAAGAAGATGTTTATTCTAGTCTAAAAAAAGTGTTTTTAGATATTCCATATAATGATAGAAAATTTATTTTTATTGGTAAAGATATTTATGCAACAGCTTCTCATGACATTGTTGTATTAAAAGAGAAAGATATGCCTCGTGAAATTGAATTCCCAGCAGGGCATCCACAAATTAATCAAGTTTATATCTGTCACCCAATTAAGCAGGATTTTTATTTGCCTATAAAAAAATATAGTGAAGCATTATTTTTAGAACGCATTAATGAGTTTAGTTATTTGCTTCAAGGTTTGGGAGCAACGCATTTAGATATCTCAGGAAGTAAAAGCAGTAAATCCGAAGACACTAAATCTTCTAAAAAAGCAATCGAGTCCGATTTAAACAAAATAGAAAAACTGCAAGATTTCAAAACTAATAAGACGCCACTTGTGCATAATAATTTGGTTTGGTATCATACAGATTTAAATTGGCAAAAATTATCAGATCAAAGACTTCATAGCAGTATTATAACCCATACAGAACATATTTTAACGTCTCAAAGTGATAATGTATCTTCAATTGAATTAGCAAAAATTAATGCTGAATTGAAGTTGTTATTACAAAAAGCAAGTGTTAAATATACGAGTAAACTTGGTGTTAGTAATGCTGATTTTAAAAAACAGGAATGGATTGTTAAAGTAGAATTTGGGGATGATAGCAAGTTGAATGAACCTATCGGAAAACGCGAGGATGTTTCTGCTCTTAATTCTGGATCTGAAAGTGACGAATACAAGTTAAATCTTAAGAAGTATAAAGAAGAGCTTTTATTTATGCTTGAAGATGATGGAATAATAGATGCTTCTGAAAGAAAAATTTTAAACAGAAAAATTAAAAAATATGGTGTCTCTAAAGCGGACGCTATTGCCATTGAGAGTAAGCTATTAACTTCGAATTATTCTGAAAATGAACAAAAATATATTGAAGAATTAAAGGATGTCTTGAAGGATGGTGAGATATCGGTTATCGAAAGAAAAATTCTTAATAGATACGCACTAAAATTTAATGTTAGTCCAAAAATGCAGGATAAAATAGATACTATTTTTATTGATTAATTGTTTTTAGAAGAAAAAAATATCACAATTTATCGTAATCTAATCACATCATTGTTAGTCTGTAACTCTGAAAACCATAAACAGCAAAGTACTATTAGAAGAGTTGTGCGTATGTAGTGTCAGGTAATATAGGTGATAATGCATAATTTAAACTAAACGATGCTAGAATTAATGTGATTCGCGAATATTCAGGAAATTCTTAAGATGTTATATTAAAATTTATAGCAAACGGAATATCAGATTATGAAGTCCGATGTTCAAATCATAATAAAAACCATAACCATAATCACTCCTGTAATAATTAGTAAAAACATGATTTAAACTTAGGTGATAAATAAATAATATTGAAACATTAGAGCTAAAACGTTAATCTAAATTTAGTGATTAATATTAGGTTCGGATAATTAATTGAATTATTAATGTTAAATTTGCAACACAAAAATATTGTATCATTAATCTTTAGTTTATGCCTTATCAGGATGTGTTTGTTGTTTTCTGGGAACAAGTAAAAGTTAGTTGCCAAGAAGGAAGTTTTGCTAAATTAACAATGGCAAAGACCATTGGAAAACCTAACCTGAAAAATATATTTCTCAGACCAATCTACGCTGACAACGACTTTAAAGTTTTAGTGAAATTGCGTTACCAATCTAAAGAAACAGAGGATGAGGAAAACGAGTATACATTAGAAGATGCCTTTGTGTTTTTAAAACCATATCTAAAAACGTCTTTTTCATCTGTCCTTTTATTTACAACCACAAAAGATGTTACTTTCAAAATTAATAAAAAGGGTGCAGGTAGCATTACCGAATATCCGCCTACATTTCAAAATGTTATTCAAGCTAAGAGTGATTTAGAATAGCTCGGACGTGAACATTGGGATTACTATGTTATGTTTGTGAATTTTGGCGATTGTTTTTAAACAAAAACGATTTTTTCTAAATGAAAGTGAAGATTTAGTTGTTTGTCGTCTTGGCAGAAAATAATATTTATAATTCAATAAGTTAAGCGTTTAAATACACTATTGATTTCTATGGTTGTAAATTAGTATAGTGAAAAAGTTTCCCTATTATTTTTACCTGACTTTCTGTAGAACACAATTCTTCACCTGCATTGTACATTATCATCACTACAGCCTTAAAACTAAAAATCAGAATAAATATGTTTCATATTTCGACTTGATAAACGAAAGATTTCAACTGCATATCTAACGTAATAATAATCTGCAAGTCACTCACATTAGACTTCAATACAGAATTTTAGTGAATGCGAGATTTACTAAAACTACGTAAGTTAATCTTCACTAGAATTTAATTAGTATCGATGTTTTTATAGTAAAAAACTGTCTGCTATTTCCTCATTCTTGAGGTCAATTTAAATCCCATCTTCTATAACAGTAATACAGTGTTTAGTTCTAAATAAGATTACCTATAGTTACTTTTCTGAGAAGTAGTAATTTATAATTTTATCACTAGTAATTGTGATTGCTTTTTAGTATTTTAATAGTTGTATTATAAGTGGACATACAAAGTTGGTATTTACTAATTTAAAATATAAAGGATGGAATTGTTTAAAAAAATAAAGCAAATTACACATTTAATGAAGCATGTAGATTTTGCTGAATTAAGTAAAATTTCAGAAAAAATTGACTTGCCAAAAATCATGAAATCCGTTGGTGAATTGGATGATGCCCAACTAAATGGTTTGACTAAAATGCTTACTGAAAAAGCTAAAAAAGGCCAACACAAACTACCTCCTATCGATGGTGATTTCTATGATTATGATTTGAAGCTTTCCCAAGAACAAAGAAGTATTCAAATGAAAGTGCGCAATTTCATGGAAACTGAGATTGAACCCATTGCGAATGAATGTTGGAAAAAGGCAGAATTCCCTATGGAAATTATACCAAAACTAGCCAAGCTTAATATTTGCGGTGTAGCTTATGAAGGTTATGGTTGTCCTAATTTATCATTTATCATGGAAGGTGTAATTGCAGAGGAAATTGCTCGTGTCGATGTATCTATATCTACTTTTTTTGGGGTTCATAGTGGATTGGCAATGGGATCAATTTATCTATGTGGAAGTGAGGCACAGAAGCAAGAGTGGCTACCGAAAATGCAAAAAATGGAAATTATAGGTGCTTTTGGTTTAACAGAACCTAATGTAGGTAGTGCCGTTGCTGGAGGTATGGAAACGACCTGTAAAAAAGTTGGAGATGAATGGATATTGAATGGTCAAAAGAAATGGATAGGGAATGCCACTTTTGCTGATGTCATTATAATTTGGGCTAGAGATATAGACAGTAATCAGGCAAAAGGCTTTTTGGTTAGAAAAGGGAATCCTGGTTATAAAGCTGAAAAAATTGAAGATAAAATGGCTTTGAGAACCGTTCAAAACGCGCTTATTACGATTACTGATTGTATAGTTCCAGAGTGTGATAGGTTACAAAAAGCAAATTCATTTAGAGACACTGCAAAAATTTTACGAATGACAAGAGCAGGTGTAGCATGGCAAGCTTTAGGGTGCGCAAGAGGAGCTTACGAGAGTGCATTAAAATATACAAAAAAACGAGAACAGTTTGGAAAACCTATTGCAAAATTTCAGCTTATTCAAAATCATTTGGTAGAAATGCTCGCTAACTTAACAGCAATGAAAGCCATGGTATTTCGACTTTCAGAATTACAGGATCAAGGTTTATTAACCGATGAACATGCCTCGCTAGCTAAAGTATTTTGCTCTATGCGAACCAGAGATGTAGTAAGTCGAGCGCGAGAGGTAATGGGAGGGAATGGTATATTATTGGAATATGATGTTGCTCGTTTTGTTGCCGATGCAGAAGCCATTTATTCTTACGAAGGAACTAAAGAGATAAATACATTAATAGTAGGACGAGCAATAACTGGCTATAGTGCATTTGTTTAAGTCAATATGTAAGAGTTGTAGGTAAATCTGTATAAGAAATTACGGTGATGAAATCCTGAACTGACTAACGATTTGAAACTGATTGTGCTATATGTAAACGTTAAATCAAAATTAAACTCCATACTCAAAAGCGATCTCTTTTGTATCTTTAAATAAAAAGGGATATGACAGTTTTAATAACAGGAGCAACAGGATTAATAGGGAGGGAAATTGTAAAGCAGTGTCATTCTGCAGGTATTAATGTTCATTACTTAACGACTTCAAAATCTAAACTCAGTTCAGAACCAAATTATAAAGGTTTTTATTGGAATCCTGAAAATAACGAAATCGATCATCTTTGTTTTCAAGGTGTACATGCAATTATTAATATGGTTGGAGCTTCCATTGCCAAACGCTGGACAGACAGTTATAAAAAAATAATTATTGAAAGCAGAACCAAAACAGCTCAACTCTTACAGGACACTATAAAATTACATAACTATAATATAGAGCAAGTCGTTTCAGCCAGTGCGATTGGTATTTATCCTAGCAGTTTAGTGAACTATTATGAAGAAGCTAATACCGAGATTTCAGACTCTTTTTTAGGAAACGTAGTAAATCAGTGGGAAGCTGCTGTAGATGGATTTGAAACAATAGGTTGTAAAGTAGCGAAAATAAGAATTGAAGACCGTTGCAATATTTAATAATTTTCTAAGTTCCATGTTTTTTAAATGGATTTGACTTACTTTTTATCTTAAAAAAAAGATTTTTGTACTATTTCTTGATTTTATAGGTCTTTCTATTAGT
>NZ_JAWQUN010000039.1:0-18873 GCF_033447105.1 Formosa sejongensis | reverse complement strand
GAATCTTTCAATGCCAAAATAAAGGAATTTAGAGCGCAATTTAGAGGTGTAAGAGATGTGAAATTCTTCCTCTATAGATTAACTAAATTATATGCTTAATTTTCACTACTCCCCAGAAATATGCCTTGATCCCAAGAAACCGCATATAAAACAGCTTGTTTTTACTTTTTTGCATTACCAAAAAAAGTAAACAAAAAACGCTAGGCTGACGATACTTTATCTAAATACTTCGTTCGGCACCTAAATTTCAGGAACTCGCATTACTGTTTTTAGAAACAATTATAAAAATAGTTTAAAATAGATCCGCTTACATATAGATTACGTTAGCTTATACAGCCTCAAATTTCACGGTGACTTCACTTCGAATTTTACGATAAAATGTCGATAGGCCGTAAAATAGTACGAATCAACATTAAGCCGTCAACCTGAACTTGTTTCAGGTTCGCATACGATTGAGGGTAAGAAACCGCATATAAAACAGCTTGTTTTTACTTTTTTGCATTGCCAAAAAAAGTAAACAAAAAATGCTAGGCTGACGATACTTTATCTAAATACTTCGTTTGACACCTAAATTTCAGGAACTCGCATTACTGTTTTTAGAAACAATTATAAAAATAGTTTAAAAAAGATCTGCTTACATATAGATTACGTTAGCTTATACAGCCTCAAATTTCACTGTGACTTCACTTCGAATTTTACGATAAAATGTCGATAGGTCGTAAAATAGTACGAATCAACATTAAGCCGTCAACCTGAATTTGTTTCAGGTTCTCACTCGATTGAGGGTAAGAAGCCGCATATAAAATAGCTTGTTTTTACTTTTTTGCATTTCCAAAAAAAGTAAACAAAAAATGCTAGGCTGACGATACTTTATCTAAATACTTCGTTTGGCACCTAAATTTCAGGAACTCGCATTACTATTTTTAGAAACAATTATAAAAATAGTTTAAAAGTGATCTGCTTACATATAGATTACGTTAGCTCATACAGCCTGAAATTTCACGATGTTTTCACTTCGAATTTTACGATAAAATGTCGATAGGCCGTAAAATAGTACGAATCGACATTAAGCCGTCAACCTGAATTTGTTTCAGGTTCTCATTCGAGTAAGATTCTAATATGCGTTCAGAACGACTTTAAAAAGCAGTCTTTCTTAAAAGAAAAATGCAGAATCAAAGCTGAGTGTTAATTCGAAAGCACGAGAGATCTAAAATTCTTATTATTCTGATATTTCAATCTTAAAATTCTTAGTTCCGTGCTCTTCAATTTTAATGACGTCAAAAAAAAACCATGAAAATCACTTAAAAAGTAACGGTCATGGTTTTAATAAATTGTAATATTTATACTTTAAAACGGTACATCGTTATCATCGTCTTCGTTCATGGCACTTCCAAATGCATCGGTTGGTGTTGGGAAACTATTCCCTGAAGCAAAGCCTGAATCTTCATTTGAGTTTGTATTCATTTTACTGTGGAATTCGTAAGGCGAATCGAAATCGTCTAAATTATCGAACTTACCTAAGTTTCCGATAAATTTAAGTCTGATATTTTCTAACCCACCATTCCTGTGTTTTGCAATAATAAATTCTGCTTGTCCTTCTGTTGGAGAACGTTCATCATCATCCCATTCTTCAATCTTATAATATTCTGGACGATAAATAAACGATACAATATCGGCATCTTGTTCAATCGCTCCAGATTCACGAAGGTCAGATAGTAACGGACGTTTAGAACCTCCACGTGTTTCTACGGCACGTGACAATTGAGATAACGCAATTACTGGCACCATTAATTCTTTTGCTAAAGCTTTAAGGTTTCTAGAAATCATTGAGATTTCTTGTTCACGGTTTCCACCATGACTTGGTCCACCTGTCATTAACTGCAAGTAGTCAATCATGATTAACTTAATCCCGTGTTGTGAAGACAAACGTCTCGCTTTTGCACGTAAATCGAATATAGAAAGTGAAGGTGTATCGTCTATAAAAAGTGGTGCTTTTTCAAGACCTTTTACTTTTACATTAAGCTGTTCCCACTCGTGTTTTTCTAATTTTCCTGTTCTTAATTTTTCTGAAGACAATCCGGTTTCAGACGAAATTAATCGCATAATTAACTGCACAGATGCCATCTCCAAAGAGAAAAAGGCAACAGGTATATTTTGGTCTACAGCAATATTACGAGCCATAGATAAAGTTAAAGCTGTTTTACCCATACCTGGACGAGCGGCTACAATAATTAAATCGGAAGGTTGCCATCCTGATGTTAATTTATCTAACTTATCGAATCCGGTAGGAATACCACTTAATCCTTCTTTATTGGATATTTCTTCAATTTTTTTCTTGGCTTGAATTACCAAATCTTGAGCCGTTTCACTCGACTTCTTAATGTTACCTTGGGTAACTTCGTATAATTTAGTTTCGGCAGCATCTAATAAATCAAAAACATCTTTCGTTTCATCGTAGGCATCTTCAATAATTTCAGAAGAAATTTTAATCAAACTACGTTGAATGAATTTCTGTAAAATAATACGTGCATGGAACTCAATATGTGCAGAAGAAGATACTTTTTGCGTTAAAGAAATCAGATAAAAATCACCTCCGGCCAAATCAAGCTTTGCACTTTTCTTTAATTGACTAGAAACGGTTAATAAGTCAATCGGTTCACTGTTCTCAAACAACTGAAATATAGCCTCAAAAATGTGTCTATGCGAATCTTTATAGAATGCATCAGGGCTTAAAATATCGATAACTTCATCAACTCCTTTTTTATCAATCATCATCGCTCCCAAAACAACCTCCTCTAAATCAGTAGCTTGAGGCGGAATTTTTCCGCGTTCTAAATTAATTAAGGTACTTTTATCGACCTTGTAGCCTTGTAAATGATTAGGTTGTTTCATAACTGCGAAAGTAACTAAATTGACCCGATTAATACATGATTTTTGCTTGTTGATATTAACGATTCATCAACAGTCTAATTGTTAACAACTTGGATATATTGTTAATAACCATAAAAAAATCTGAAGTTTCTCAACTTCAGATTTCATAACATAAGGGTATCAAAGGTTTAGTCTTTATACACGCCCATATTTTCGTATTTAGCCATTCGTTTTTTAACTAAATCTTTTGGTGATAACTTTTTAAGTTCATCAAAAGATTTTATGATAGCCTCTTTAACAATAACAAATGTTTGTTCTCTGTCGGAATGTGCACCTCCTAAAGGTTCACTCACGATTTCATCAACTAACTTCTGTTTTTTCATATCGGAAGCCGTTAACTTTAACGCATCTGCTGCTTGTTCTTTATACTCCCAACTGCGCCATAGTATAGATGAACATGATTCTGGTGAAATTACCGAATACCAAGTATTTTCTAACATTAATACACGATCTCCCACACCAATACCTAAAGCTCCACCTGAAGCACCTTCACCAATAATAACAGTGATAATGGGCACTTTTAAACGGGTCATTTCAAAAATATTTCTGGCAATGGCTTCTCCTTGTCCGCGTTCTTCAGCTTCTAAACCAGGATATGCACCTGGAGTATCGATTAAAGTCACCACAGGAATACCAAATTTCTCAGCCGATTTCATTAAACGCAATGCTTTACGATAACCTTCTGGGTTAGACATTCCGAAATTTCGCAATTGTCTTGTTTTGGTATTATAACCTTTTTGCTGCCCGATAAACATATAGCTTTGGTCGCCAATTTTACCTAAACCACCAATCATAGCCTTATCATCTTTTACATTTCTATCGCCATGAAGCTCTAGAAAGGTGTCTCCACAAAGTGCCTTTATATAATCTAATGTATACGGCCTATTTGGGTGACGCGATAACATTACGCGTTGCCAAGGGGTTAAATTTTTATATATTGTTTTTTTAGTCTCAATAAGCTTTGTTTCAATTTGCTTACAAGTCTCTGTTACGTCTACGTCACTTTCCTTGCCTATAATTTGGCATTTGTCTAATTGCTCTTCAAGCTCTTTTATAGGAAGTTCGAATTCTAAATACTCCATACCAATTAAGGATTTCTATTTTAGTTAGCTTACAAATATAAAAACTTTAGCGTTCTATTATTGTTAAGACTGTTTTCTTTTTAAAGCTTTCCAATTTTTCAATAAGCCATTAAGCAATACGGCACCTAAAATAATGGCAGCACCATAATAAAAATTGGTCGACATTTTCTCTTTTTCTGGGAACAATATTATGGCTAAAATAATACCATAAATAGGCTCTAAATTATACGTTAGCATCACAGTATAAGGGCTTATGTGCTCCATAACTTTCACTGAAGCAATAAAGGCATAAGCTGTACAAACTGATGCTAAAATAAACAAATACCATAAATCTGAACTGCTTACATTAAAAAAGTCCTGATTAAACCCAGTACCAAATAACGCAATAAATATGGTTATAAATAATACTCCGCTAATAAATTCATAAATTGAAATCACTGAAGGTCGATATTCCTTCACAAATTTACCGTTTAAAACGGCAAATAACGCTGATAAAAATGCTGAACTTATTCCTAATATAATGCCTTCAATATATTGAAGTTCACTTTGGGTAATAAGAAAAACACCCAAAACAACTATCAACCCAAAGACCATTTCGTATTTAATAATTTTCCGTTTATGAATAATAGGCTCTAATATGGAAGCAAAAAACGCACCCGATGATACCATAGATAATGTAATAGAAATATTAGATGCTTTTATAGCTCCGAAAAAAGTGATCCAATGTAAAGCAATTATAATACCTGCAAACGCAAATCTGACGATTGTTTTTGGAGGCACTTTAATAGGTATCCGTTTAAAACGAATATACAAAAACATTAGACCTGTAGCCATAAGCATGCGGTACCAGACTAATGGTATTGCTTCTATGGTTATTAATTCTCCTAAAATGGCTGTAAACCCTGCTATAAACACCAACAGGTGCACATGCAGATAATTGAGTAATTTAGCGTCTTGCATTATTTAATAAATAGGCGGCTAGTACGCCAAAAATAATATTAGGGAACCATACAGCAACCAATGGTGAAAAATCTGACTGTTCTGCCATTACACCAAATATTTTATCGAAAAAGACAAATACCATAGCGATACTTATACCAAAGGCTAGATTTACTCCCATTCCTCCTCGTCGTTTTTTAGACGATACAGCAACTGCAATAATAGTTAAAATATATACTGAAACAGGTAAGCTCCACTTTCTGTATTTCACCAATTCGTATCGGCCAATACTTGAAGATCCTCGTTGTTTTTCTTTTTTTATAAACTCGTTTAAATCACGGTAGGTTAAGGTTTCTGCAATATATTCCAATGGTGTTAAGTCTACTAAATCGAAACTAAAAATGGTATCCTTTCTTCTGGATTCTTCAAGAATATCATCGTCTACTCCAACAGTTCTCTTAACGTAATCGATCATGCGATATACCGAGTCTTTTTCTATGTAACGAATGTTTCTCGCACTCATTTTATAAACCAACTTATTATCGACAATATGCTCTAACGAAAAGTTTTGTCCCATTTTATTCTTGGCATCAAAACTACTTACATATATAAAATCGTTGTCGTTAATTTGTCGGTAGACACTCCCCGTTTCTACTGCTTTTTTATTGTTCTTGAAGTATTTATAATCGAAATCATTAAATCCTTTACTGGCTTCTGGCGCCAAATACATGCCTAGAACCAGGGCCAAAATAGCGACAATTGTTGCTCCAATCATATATGGTCTTAAGAATCTGGAAAACGAAATCCCAGAACTTAAAAAGGCTATTACTTCAGTATTATTCGCTAATTTGGATGTAAAAAATATCACCGAAAGGAATAAAAACAAGGGAAATAAAAGGTGTGCGAAATAAACAGTGAAATCTAAATAGAATAAAGCAACCTCGCCAAACGGTACTTCTTTTTCAAGAATTTTACCAATTTTTTCCGCTAAATTTACAGTAATCCCAATAGGAATAAAGAGCAACAACATCATTAAAAATGTGAGCAAATACCGCTTTAATATGTACCAATCTAATATCTTCAAGACTATAGTCTATTATCCATTTGTTTAACCATCATATCTTTCCAAACTCTAAAGTCTCCGGCTAAGATATGTTTTCTAGCTTCACGAACCAACCACAAATAGAATCCTAGGTTATGGATGGTCGCAATTTGTTTTCCTAATAATTCATTAACAGAAAATAAATGTTTTAAATAGGCTTTAGAGTATTCTGTATCTACGAAAGTGATCGCCATCTCGTCAATAGGAGAAAAATCATCTTCCCACTTTTTATTTTTAATATTGATAGAACCGTAGGCTGTAAATAACATCCCGTTTCTAGCATTACGTGTTGGCATCACACAGTCGAACATATCTACGCCTAAAGCTATATTTTCAAGAATATTTATAGGTGTCCCTACCCCCATTAAATAACGCGGCTTATCCCATGGTAATATATCGGTTACCACTTCCGTCATTGCATACATTTCTTCAGCAGGCTCTCCTACAGATAAACCTCCAATGGCATTTCCTTCTGCGCCTACGCCTGCAATATATTCTGCCGATTGTTTACGTAAATCCTTATACGTACTTCCCTGTACGATTGGAAAAAACGTCTGTGCGTAATCGTAAGTTAATGGTGTTTTATCCAGATGTGTTAAACAACGTTCTAACCAACGGTGCGTCATGTGCATAGAACGTTTCGCATAGTTATAATCGCACGGATAAGGTGTACATTCGTCGAATGCCATAATAATATCGGCACCAATGGTACGCTGAATTTCCATCACATTTTCTGGCGTAAACACATGGTAACTTCCGTCGATATGGGATTTAAACTTAACACCTTCCTCTTTAATCTTTCTGTTTGAAGACAAAGAATACACTTGGTATCCTCCAGAATCGGTTAAAATATTACGATCCCAATTGATAAATTTATGCAAACCTCCTGCTTTTTCAAGTATTTTAGTTTTCGGGCGCAAGTATAAATGGTACGTATTCCCAAGGATAATATCGGGATTAATATCATTTTTAAGTTCGCGCTGATGCACCCCTTTTACAGAACCTACGGTCCCTACGGGCATAAAAATTGGCGTTTCTATTTTACCATGGTCTGTAGTAATAACTCCAGCTCTGGCATTACTTTGTGTGTCTTTAGCTTTTAAATCGAATATCATGTACAAAAAATCTTCAAGGGGCAAAGATAATTAACTCGTCGTGATATATTGGTATTAAAAAAAATATAAAAAATACAGCAACGTAAACCTTTACGTAAATTACTAAAACATTAATTTGTTAAACAGACATAAAGGGTTATTTTTGAGACTTTAAAAATCAAGTTATAAAACATGGCTAACACAAAAGAATTACAAGATTTAACGACTCAGGTTCGTAGAGATATTCTCCGCATGGTACACAAAGTAAATTCTGGTCACCCAGGAGGTTCTTTAGGATGCGCAGAATTTTTAGTAGCCCTATACAATGACATTATGGACCGTAAAGACGGTTTTGATATGGACGGACTTAACGAAGATTTATTCTTCTTATCTAACGGACATATTTCACCTGTATTTTACAGTGTACTTGCTCATGCAGGCTATTTCCCTGTAGAAGAATTAAGCACGTTTAGATTAATTAACTCTAGACTACAGGGGCACCCAACAACTCACGAAGGCTTACCTGGTGTACGTATTGCTTCTGGTTCTTTAGGCCAAGGAATGTCTGTTGCTCTTGGAGCAGCTCAAGCTAAAAAATTAAACAACGACTCAAGTTTAGTATATACTTTACATGGAGATGGTGAATTACAAGAAGGTCAAAATTGGGAAGCGATAATGTATGCTTCTGCTAAAAAAGTAGATAATTTAATTTCTACAATTGACTTAAACGGACAACAAATTGATGGTTCTACAGATACGGTTTTACCAATGGGAAGCATCGAAGCTAAATTCTTAGCTTTTGGTTGGGATGTGATCACTATTGAAGAAGGTAACGATATAGACGCGATATTAAAAGGTATGGCTGAAGCTAAAGCGTTAACAGGAAAAGGAAAACCTGTTTGCGTTTTATTAAAAACAGTTATGGGTAATGGTGTAGATTTTATGATGTACACGCACGCTTGGCACGGTAAAGCACCTAGCGACGAGCAATTAGAAAATGCATTAGCTCAAAACCCAGCTACTTTAGGCGACTATTAACCTTCACAATTAAAAAGACAATGAAAACATACACATATACAGAGAAAAAAGATACAAGAAGCGGATTTGGAGCAGGATTAGCCGAACTTGGAAGAACAAACCCTAATGTTGTAGCTTTATGTGCTGATTTAATTGGTTCATTAAAAATGGACGAATTTATTAAAGAAAATCCAGAACGTTTTTTCCAAATTGGAATTGCTGAAGCAAACATGATGGGTATCGCTGCAGGTTTAACTATTGGTGGAAAAATCCCATTTACAGGAACATTTGCTAACTTTTCTACAGGTCGTGTTTACGATCAAATTCGTCAGTCTATCGCGTATTCTGATAAGAATGTAAAAATCTGTGCATCCCATGCTGGTTTAACTTTAGGTGAGGACGGTGCAACACACCAAATTCTAGAAGATATCGGGTTAATGAAAATGTTACCTGGTATGACCGTTATTAATCCTTGTGATTATAACCAAACTAAAGCAGCAACTATTGCAATCGCAGAATTTGAAGGTCCTGTTTACTTACGTTTCGGACGTCCTTCTGTGCCAATTTTTACTCCTGCAGATCAGAAATTCGAAATCGGAAAAGCATTACATTTAACCGAAGGTGCAGATGTTACTATCGTAGCAACTGGACATTTAGTTTGGGAAGCTTTAGAAGCTTCGAAAGCCTTATACGAAAAAGGGATTACTGCTGAAGTTATAAATATTCACACGATTAAGCCTTTAGATGCCAAAGCAATTATAGATTCTGTAACTAAAACAGGATGTATCGTTACTGCTGAAGAACATAATATTATTGGAGGACTTGGAGAAAGTGTTGCTCGTGTATTAGCAACTAACAAACCAACACCACAAGAATTTATTGGTACAAACGATACATTTGGTGAATCTGGAACACCAGCGCAGCTTATGGACAAATACGGTTTAAATACCGAAGCTATTATTAAGGCATGCGAAACTGTAATTAAAAGAAAATAATTTTATTAATTTCGCGTTTAATGAAAACACTCATTAAAAACGAAATCTATGAAAAAATTAATCTTAATACTTTGTGTTGTTGTTGGAGCAATTCAACTAACTGCTGCACAATCTGTTTCAGGTTACGGTATTAAAGGCGGGTTAAACTATGGCTCGAATGGAAATCTAATTTCAGAAACAGGAAATATAATATCTCACCCAGATGAAAACGTTGGTTTTAATCTGGGTGTTTATGCTAAGTTTGGAGGCTGGATATATTTTAAACCAGAATTATTGTACACCAATACCAGCAGTGGCTATAACAATTTTAATGGTGGTGATGCCACTTTTAAAACTCAAAAAATAGAGTTACCAACCATGGTTGGACTTCGATTAATTGGACCGTTAAGCATATTTGCAGGACCTTCTTTTCAATATATTTTATCATCTGAATTGGATGGCAAAGAAGCGAGCGATGTAGATAAGAGTATTACAATGGGCTATAATATAGGGCTTGCTGTTAGCTTTAAACGTTTTGCAATTGACTTAAGATACGAAGGTGCATTTAGCAATAACCAAACAGATTTTCTTAATGCCAACGGACTTGAAATAGCTACGGTAGACTCAAGACCAGAACAACTTATTCTAAATTTATCAATTAAAATTTAGACATAAAATACAGATCACAAAAAAATCCGCTTTACAGAAATGTAAAGCGGATTTTTTATTAGTTATTATTTTAAGCCTAGTTTTCGTCTACTATTTCACTAGATTCTGTTTCAGTTGGATCTAAGTATTTAGGAATACCATTAGCTCCTATATCATTTGCAGGATCTCCATCTCCATCAACATCCTCATATATGGTATAAACACCATCTCCATCATCATCAATATCTAAAACATTAGGAATACCATCACCATCGGTATCATCATCATAAACATCTCCATCTCCATTTAAATCTTCTTGAAAAGAATACACCGTATCATTATCATGATCTAACCATTTCACACTTGGTGTTCTAATCGTAAATATTACAGATGAATATGCGGGTATAGTTGTTGTTGGGGTAGAATAATAACCTAAACCAGAAGGAATAAAAATAGCTCCAATTCCATGACCATGATAGGTAACCGTACCATCTTCATTTGGAGTATTACCTATAGACGTTTTAAAGTTTAGCACACCATCTCTAAATCCTTCTACTACACCATAATCAGATCCTATAGTTGTCATATATAAACCAACAGGTGTTACAGTACTATCAAAACGCGTTCCGTCTAATAATGTTCCATTGTATTGCATAAAAGCTTGGTCTGTAAAATGAATAACATCACCTTCTCCTTCACGAACCATTAAATAATATAATGTATAAATTAAATCTTCATCTACAGAATCAGGAACTTGCATACTTAACAACTCTGGACTCTCGCTTAAAGGAATTTTATCGCTGTTAACTCCTGCAATAGTATCAAATTGTACTATAAAATTATCGTTTGCAACACTATACGGATCATTAAAATCGAATTCGTCGTAGTTATAAAAGTGAGTATCTAGATAAGCTTCAATTTCGGCTATGTTTTCCGCATACACTTCTGTTCTATCCCTAGCCGGTACTACAACAACACCATCATCATCATCATCACTTTTACATGTGAAGACCAATGCTGCTAATAAAAGCGTTAAAGTAACTGTTCTTAATTTCATTATTGCTTATTTTTGGGGCGCAATATACGATTTAAAATAGAATTTTGCACAATTAGTTAAATGATGATTTTTACAAGTTAAGGATGCGAATAGATAAATATTTATGGTGCGTAAGGTATTACAAAACAAGAAGTATAGCAACGACAGCATGCAAAAAGGGACATATTAAAGTTAATGGAACTGTTGCAAAGCCGAGTCGGGATGTTTATCCCCAAGATAAACTTGAAGTACGGAAAGACCAAGTAAATTATAGTTTGAAGGTAAACGACTTACCTCCAAATCGAGTTGGCGCGAAATTGGTTGACCTCTATCGCGTAGATACAACGCCTAAAGAAGCTTTTGAGGCCCAAGAACTTTTAAAATATGCGAAAGATTATTATCGTAAAAAAGGAACTGGACGCCCTACGAAAAAAGATCGTAGAGATATAGACGACTATCAAGACGACCAAGAGGGGAACGTTCCCAAGGAAGAGAACTAAATTTCAATTTATCTCGCTCTATTTTAATTCTTAAAATGATAACGGGATAAAAAAACTCTTTTTATATTTGATTAAATTTCAAAACACAAATGGAAGCAACTAAAAACATTATTTTAACTCACGATGAGATCAATCATAAAATAAAACGTATCGCGTATCAGATTTATGAAAGCAACGTGTATGAAGAGGAAGTGATTTTAGCTGGAATTGATAGTAATGGGTATATTTTAGCAAAAAAGTTAAAAGCGGCTTTGAGTAAGATATCGCCTATAAAACCAACACTTTGCAAGGTTATTATAGATAAGAAAAACCCGAGAAATGAAATTAAAACATCGCTATCTGTTGAAGATTATAAAAACAAATCTATTGTTCTTATTGATGATGTTTTAAATTCTGGAACCGCTTTAATTTATGGTGTACGTTTCTTTTTAGATGTGCCATTAAAACAATTTAAGACTGCAGTTTTAGTGAATAGAAACCATAAAAAATATCCTGTTAAAGCAGATTTTAAAGGCATTTCACTTTCTACGTCCTTAAAAGAACATGTTACCGTAGATTTTGATGGAAAGCAATATGAAGCGTATTTAGACTAAATGCCTCATTACCTCTTCTAGAATATCTAATTGGGTTGTGTTATCTACATTTACCACAATATCTGCTTGATTGTAATAAAAAGAGCGCTCAAACAAGTGTTTCCCGATAAACTCAGCCAATTCATCATCTGTATTAAAACGGTTTAATAACGGACGTTTGGCGCGTTCGTGTTTTAATCGTCCAACCAATTCCTTTATACCAGCTTTAAAATAAATTGAAGTCGATGCTGCATTCGTGTTTATCAACTCCATATTATTTGCATAACACGGTGTTCCTCCTCCTAATGCTAATACAATATCGTCTTGTTCTTCTAAAATATCTTTTAAATACTCGTGTTCTTTTTTTCGAAAATAGATTTCACCCCGTGTTTTAAAGAGTTCTGAAATAGATAACTTTTCTTTTTCTTCAATATAATGGTCTAAATCTATAAATGGGTAATTTAGTATTTTGGCCAACTTCCTACCTAAAGTTGACTTTCCAGAGCCCATATATCCTATTAAAATTAAATTCATTTAAAGTGCTTTTTATTGATACTTAAAAACATACGCAATTGAACAGCAAAAAAACGAAAAAAAAATCAGAAACAGGCTTGGTTTTTTAAATAAAGGTGATATATTTGCACCCGCAATACGCGAATAAAAACAATGACCTGGTAGCTCAGTTGGTAGAGCATCTCCCTTTTAAGGAGAGGGTCCTGGGTTCGAGCCCCAGCCCGGTCACAATAAAAAGGTTAAACATATTTGTTTAACCTTTTTTAGTTTTTATATCTTAGTTTATAATGCGCACGTGGCGGAATTGGTAGACGCGTTGGCTTGAGGGGCCAGTGTCCGTTAAGGATGTGGAAGTTCGAATCTTCTCGTGCGCACTTTATAAAATCTGCTCCAATTTATTTTTTTTAATTTTTTTTCACTTCTTTTTACAAGTAAAATCACCACCCTAACATATTCATTTTCAAAACATTTGAACGTTTATTTTACTTTATTTTTTGCATTTACGACAATTAAATTTACATAAACTTTACTATTATATTAAAAATAGGTTGTTTATTTAATTAAAGATAGTATCTTTGCACCCGCAATACGCAAACAAAAAACAATGACCTGGTAGCTCAGTTGGTAGAGCATCTCCCTTTTAAGGAGAGGGTCCTGGGTTCGAGCCCCAGCCCGGTCACAACAAAAAAGGTTAAACATTTCGTTTAACCTTTTTTTATGCGCTATAATTAAATAACTTCTATTTTATTAAGTCAAGTCCGAAAGTTGTGAGATTTCAGAATTATGTAAATTTGTTGTTAATGCAAAAAGGAAGGGGGCTACACCTTTCTGTTCTCGACTCCGCTCGAACACCCTAGAAAACATATGTTGTTTTTGAGAAACCTACTCCAACAACAATTTATCGATAGTTTCTCTTACTGTATCGCTATTCCAATTAGATGCTCCGGTTTTATCGATAACAATTTTACCATCTTTACCTATTAATAGTGTTCTAGGTATTGTTGATGTGTTTAAAGCTTCTGGGACTGCTGAAATGGGTTGATATACTGGAAGATTAAAGTCTCGTTTTTTTAAAAAGGCCTCTATAACACTTTTGTCTTCATTCGAAACAAACAAAAACTGAACCTCATCTTTATAATCGGTATGCAAGTCTACTAAACTTGGCATTTCTGCGATACATGGCGGACACCAAGTCGCCCAAAAGTTAACCAATACCACTTTACCTTCAGCCGACTTAAAATCGTAGGAAACCCCATTTAAATCGGTTAATTTCCATTGATAAGAATCTAATTGTTCTTGATCTGCTTTATCTTCTACAGATGGTCCAAACATTGCTAATCCTTTTTGAAGAAAGACCTGTATGGGCTGCCTTGTTTGTGGAATTATCAACAATAAAATGAACACGGCAAAAATGATGTTTGAAATTTTATTTTTTTTTGATTTTAGCATATAAAAACGGATTAAAAAAAAGAAACGCAGCCATCTAATAGATGATGCGTTTCAAATTTAATACTAATTACTATGAATTCTAAGAAATTCGATTTCTATTATACGAACTAATTAGTGGTAATCGTTACCTTAAAAATAGAATTTACAGCTGGGTAAGTAAATCCGTCTTTAACATTACTTAATAGCTTGACATCATTATTTTCTTCAATTCCTGTATCGCTTCCTAATTGGTTTGTTACCGTATTTGGTCCTATTGCAGGCTCTTCGTTTACTTCTGTACCGGCATCCCATAAATAGATGCTATTTGTTATATCTCCGTTTACTGCTTCTCCGCTTGCATTAAAAAGCGCTATCCCTTCATCAGATGTTCCGATAAACACATCGTTAGTTGCTGCTAACATATTTACAAAAGATAAATTGTCTCCTATTTTTGCATCAAAAGTAAATTTATAAGAGTCACCTGGTAAAATCGGACCAGGACTACTGCTTCCTACAGGGGTATTCATAATAGCACCTTCTGTTACACCTGATAAACTAATAATATTAGCACCTAAAACGGCTGTATTTCCATCTTCAGCTATAGCTTCTAAACCATTACCGTAATCTACAGCACCTTCAGTAAATAAGGGATTTGATTGGTCTTTATGCACGACCCAAACACCTGGAGATGCAGGATAAGTTACCCCAGTGTTTTCTGCTGTATAAGCTCCCAAGTTTGTTACATTACCATCTTCAGCAATAGCTTCAATACCTTGTCCTAAGTCTGGTTCACCTTCAGTAAATAAAGGATTCGTTCCTCCGTGAACAACATATACACCTGGAGAAAGTGGTGCTACTTTATCACCTAAGCTAGTCGATAATGTTGCATCGGCAAGATCTTCAATGCTAATTAAAAACTGAGTACCTTCCATGTAAGTCACAGATACATTAATGATTTCATTAACTTCAGGGAAATCGAAAGCTTCTCCATTTGTAACATTACTCATTAATAATACGTTTCCATTTTCTACAACACCTGTATTTGGTCCTGATTGATTCGTTACCGTATTTGGTCCTACAGCTGGTTCTTCGTTAACTTCTGTACCAGCATCCCAAAGATATACTTGATCTGTAACATTTGCTGTAATCGGATCTCCATTCTCATCGTATAAGGCAATACCTTCACTTCCTGGAGCAAAAAAAGCATCGTTAGTTGCTGCTAACATAGTTACAAATGATAGACTTTGACTTCTACCAGCATCTATTATAAATTCATATTTTTTTCCTGGGGTTGCAGGTCCTGGACTAGAATCTCCAGTTGGTGTATTAAAAACTCCTGACTTTAAAAAGGCATTTATAGGCGCTATATTTTCGATAGTTACTGTAAAGGATCCATCTGCCGTTGTGTTTACATTTGAATTATCATCATCGCTTGAACAAGAGATTCCGACAAGTCCAAACAAAGCTACTCCTAAGACTAATTTTTTCATAATTTATTTCTTTAATATTATTATTAATATTTACTGAAACAAATGTATGAGTAACAGAAAACCTGTTTTGTTAGCTATCTAACACTAATGAAAAAAGTTTAAAAATTTATGCAACTTTATTAAGAATTCTAATCTCTTTACGGTAAAAATCTAAGTAGTTTTCTTCTTTAAGTTCGTTTAATAGAATATTTAAAGTGGGTCTAGATGTTCCTATTAATGAGGCTATATCGCTTTGTGTATAATGATGATTGATAATCGTGTCTCCCGTCTGAGGATCGTTATAACCAGAGTCTACACATAGCTCTGCTATGAATTCTTTTAATCTGGTTTTTGAGTCTTTAAATAACAGTAACTGTAATCGTCTTTCTAGCTTTTTAAATTTAAAACCGATAAACTTATACACTTTAAAACTGAAAGTCTGATTATTACGCATTAAATCGTACATAGTCTCTACGCCTATCGGACAAATAGATGTTGTATTATCTATGGACTGCGCAAACTCATCACGCTTCGATTCACCTAAAATCGCTTTTTCACCAAAAAGTTCCCCACGAGAAAGTATTGCCTTTACGATCTCCACGCCTTCTTCATTATAATAGCCTATTTTGACTTTTCCTTTTTCAATTAAAAAGACTTTGTTAGAAGAGTCATCTTCAAAATAGATAAAGTCCTTCTTTTTATAGCCTGAAAATGTATGTTCTTTTTTATACGCTCTAAACTTATGTGGACATAACGTTCTAAATAAATTTACGTCTTCAAAAAACCAAAGTGTATTCATAAGTTGCATGGGTTAAATTAATATAAGAAATGGTCGCTTTCATTCTACTGTCCTTACGACACCTATATAACAAAAAAAAGCTCCTGAGAATAGGAGCTTTTTAATTATAAGATATTAAAATCACTTATGCCGAAGCATTTTCTTTTTTGATTAAGTTTAAAGCAGAACCTTCATTATACCATGCTATCTGAGCTGCATTATAAGTATGGTTTGTAACAATAACATCTTTCGTTCCATCTGCATGCACAAATTCGATAGAAAGTGGTTTATCCGGAGCAAATTCATTTAAGTCTAAGAAGTTGATTATATCGTCCTCCTGAATTAAATCGTAATCAGCTTCATTTGCAAATGTTAAACCTAACATCCCTTGTTTTTTAAGGTTAGTTTCATGTATACGTGCAAACGATTTTACTAATACAGCAGCAACACCTAAATGGCGAGGCTCCATAGCAGCGTGTTCACGAGAAGATCCTTCACCATAGTTATGATCCCCTACTACGATAGATTTAATACCTGCCGCTTTATATGCACGAGCCGTGTCTGGAACACCAGCATAATCACCTGTTAATTGATTTTTCACAAAGTTTGTTTTCTTTCCGAATGCATTTACAGCGCCAATTAAACAGTTGTTAGAAATATTATCTAAATGTCCTCTATAACGCAACCATGGTCCCGCCATAGAAATATGGTCTGTTGTACATTTTCCAAATGCTTTAATTAACAATTTAGCACCCGTAATAGAATCTCCTAATGGAGTAAATGGCTCAAGTAACTGTAAACGCTCTGAAGTAGGGCTTACAGATACATCTATTCCGCTTCCATCTACAACAGGTTCTACGTATCCAGCATCTAGTACATCGAAACCTAAAGGAGGTAATTCAATCCCTCTTGGTTCTTCTAATTTCACTTCTTCACCATCTTCATTTATTAAGGTGTCATTCATTGGATCAAAATCCAAACGTCCTGAAATTGCGATTGCTGCAACCATTTCTGGAGAACCTACAAAGGCGTGTGTGTTTGGATTACCATCTGCCCGTTTTGAAAAATTTCGGTTAAATGAATGTACAATGGTATTTTTTTCATCTCCTTTTAAATCACTTCTATCCCATTGCCCAATACAAGGACCACAAGCATTTGTAAATATAGTAGCATTTAAATCTTCGAAAATCTTTAAAATTCCATCACGTTCTGCAGTAAAACGAATTTGTTCAGAACCTGGATTGATTCCAAAATCGGCTTTAGATTTTATTTTCTTGTCGACTGCCTGTTTTGCAATAGATGCAGCACGAGTTAAATCTTCATATGAAGAATTTGTACAAGACCCTATAAGTCCCCAATCTACTTTAATTGGCCACCCATTAGCTTTTGCTTTAGCCCCCAACTCTCCTACTGGAGTTGCTAAATCTGGTGTAAATGGTCCATTTAAATGTGGACGTAACGTATTTAAATCGATTTCTATAACTTGGTCGAAATATGTTTCAGGGTTTGCATAAACTTCATCATCTCCTGTTAAATATTCACGTATTTTATTTGCTTCGTCTGCAATATCACTTCTATCTGTAGCACGTAAATAACGTTCCATAGAATCGTCGTAACCAAAAGTAGATGTGGTTGCACCAATTTCGGCTCCCATATTACAGATGGTTCCTTTTCCTGTACAAGACAAGTTTTTAGCACCTTCTCCAAAATACTCTACAATTGCACCAGTTCCACCTTTTACTGTTAAGATCCCTGCAACTTTTAGAATAACATCCTTTGCAGAAGTCCAACCGTTTATATTTCCTGTTAATTTAACTCCTATAAGTTTTGGAAATTTAAGTTCCCAAGCCATTCCTGCCATAACATCTACAGCATCTGCCCCACCAACACCTATAGCAACCATTCCTAAACCACCAGCATTTACTGTATGTGAATCGGTTCCAATCATCATTCCTCCAGGAAATGCGTAATTTTCTAATACGACTTGGTGAATAATACCTGCTCCTGGTTTCCAGAATCCGATACCATATTTATTAGATACAGATCCTAAAAAGTCGAATACCTCACTACTTGTTTGATTAGCACGTAATAAATCGGGAGCTGCTCCTTGCTTTGCTTGAATTAAGTGATCGCAATGTACTGTGGTAGGCACAGCAACTTTATCTTTTCCTGCTTGCATAAATTGCAATAAAGCCATTTGGGCAGTAGCATCTTGACAAGCGATACGATCTGGAGCAAAGTCTACATAGTCTTTTCCTCTTACAAATGCTTTATTAGAAATCCCATCCCAAAGGTGAGAATATAAAATCTTTTCAGAAAGGGTTAACGGTTTGCCTACAATATCACGTGCTTTGTCTACACGTTCCGCCATTTTGGTGTAAACACCTTTAATCATGTCGATGTCGAATGCCATAAAATATTTGTTTTTTTATTATTGTTCTTAATTACTACAATATACAAAATATAGAATGACTACAGAAAATATTAACTTACTTTGTCTTATTTAATAGTCCAGAAACGAAGAATTATTGTTTATAACATATTCAAGTCTTACAACTTACAAACAATCAAGTTCTAAAATTTCAACTTATTCATTTTAACATTGATAACAAGATCTTTCAAATTCGCTCTGGATTAAACCAACTAAAAAAATCTAGGATTATTAACTTAAGACCGTTGCAATATTTAATAATTTTCTAAGTTCCATGTTTTTTAAATGGATTTGACTTACTTTTTATCTTAAAAAAAAGATTTTTGTACTATTTCTTGATTTTATAGGTCTTTCTATTA
>NZ_JAWQUN010000038.1:0-21621 GCF_033447105.1 Formosa sejongensis | reverse complement strand
AAGCATGTTATATTTTCTAAGGACTTTAAATAAAGTATCTCTCCCGACTTTTAAGTTAGTTTTGGCAAAATCGTCTTTCAATGATTTTTCGAGTTTACGCACGCCTTCTCTAGGAAGGGTTTTACGTCTTTTACTAACGATCTCAATAATCTGTTGTTCTAGTTTTAAACGTTTATCAGCTCTTTCTTTATGCTTATAATAGGCATCCCGTTTAAGTCCAAAACAATGAGTTATAGTGTTTAAAGAAGCAAAACCCTTAGACTTTTCTTTAGCTTTAATTAAGGCTTTATACTTAACTTTTTTTTTAGTTCAGCAATAGATTTATAACCTAGGTCTTCTGCGGCTACTTCTAGATAGGATTCTTCTATCATAGCATCTAGATCCTTTTTAAGAAGTAACTTTTTAAGTTGTTCAATCTCTTTTTGTAGAGACTTGATTCTAGATATTTCGTCTTTTGTTTCCACTTTTATTCTGGTGTTCATTAAGTCTGTTCGATTGTATTTTTTAATCCATACGTTCACAGTAGTAGTCGCAATAGAATAGAGTTTACAAAGTTCACTCTTTGTATGTTATCCTGCACTAAGTTCGGCTAGAATTTTTAATTTGAAAGGTTCAATGTCACGTCTAATTACTTTGTCATTTTTGTACATAATTGTGTTAAATTATGTAGCCTTTATTCCGGACAAGTCATATTCTTCCATACCATCTACAACACCTAATCCCGATTTTTTTTTCATCCTACGTGGAATCCTTTAATAATCGCTTCAAAATATTGTATTTTAATATAAGTTTCTACAAAATTAAACGCTTCAGAAGTAAGCAATCACTTTGTTGAAATTCATAGGGAAAATAGATGATGTTAATCCAAATTCACTATCGTTTGATAATGCAATAGCCCAAATACATATAGTTTTTAAATAGCACATGGCTATTCAATATAAATTATTTTTTCATCTTCAGATATAGTATCACTGTACCTAAAAGGACGTTTGTTACCTGCACTATCTACAATGACTAACGGAAGTACTTTGTTGTTTTTGCTGAGCTGCGATTTAATCCATTCACGTGTTGCTATTTTTTCTCTAACAGTAATTTCAATCTCTTTATAGTTCCCATCTTGTACTGTTTGTATCCATGATTGTAAATCTACTCTACTAGAAAATAAGGTTGAAGCTGAGACAGAATCTACAAGATTAATGTTTCCTCCTTGACCATTATTAGGTGAGATGACTATAAATTTTTCGGGAATAAAACAGACGTCATTAACAAATTGTGATGCCAACAAGTTTATTTCATTATTTACAGTTAGAGCAATAAAGGTTCTAAAATCCTTAATAGCTGCTTCGTTTAGAGTAGATTCCTCTAAAATATTGCCATGAACACATTGGAATCCTTCATTTTTTGCATGTTCACAAATGCTTTTGTTGGCATCTATAAAAACGACTTTACTTGTTTTCGATAAATGCTTACCTAGTAATAGAGCTAGAGGGTTTGCTCCAAGAATAACATATCCATGTCTAGAGAATTGCTTAACCAATTCACCTCGTTTTTTTAACCAATTTGTTGTCCAAGTTAATAGCACAGGAACAGAAAGCGTTGTTGTAATAGCCATAAAAACGAGTATGGAAAATATTTCTTGGGTAATAATTCCTTTTTGTAAACCAATACCTGCAATAACAATTTCTACAGCTCCACGTCCGTTCATACCTGTTCCAACAGCTAATCCTTCTCGCCAACCATTACCACTTGGTAAATAAAACAAAACCGTTCCAATAATTTTTCCAACAAAAGCGACACCAACAATTAATAGTAATAGTTCTAAATCTGTTTTAAAAACATCTAAAGTGACATGAAACCCTGCAGTAACAAAAAATATGGGTGCCATAAAACCTATGGAAACATCATGATACACCTGGGTAATGTCTTTTGTTATTTTATCATGAAAAACGCCATCTTTTATAAAAATACCAGCAATAAATGCGCCTAAAATACCATGAAGGCCAACAAGTTCTGCCAATTCTGAAAGTCCAAAAATAATAAGCAATAGTAAGGTGAAGTATGCTGTTCTGTTTTTTATTTTTCGGCTTGCCATCCATTTACCAATTCGAGGGAGTCCATAAATTCCAAAAGCAGTAGCAAAAGCAAAAAACAATATTATTTTACCAGTAATGAGTAAAATCTCAGTCATATTTACCTCTCCAGCATCCATAAAACTAGAGAGTCCGGCAAAAATGATTAAAGCCAAGGTGTCGGAGATTAAAGCTCCTGCCATTAGAACGTAGGCAATACGTGTATCTAATAAATTCAAATCAACAAGAATACGACTTTTAGTAGCTAAAGAAGTGACTCCAACTGCAATACCTACAAACATTCCTGCCATAGTTGTACCACCAGTTTGCGTTATCACAAAATATCCCAAAGCAAAAGGGACAACGAACCCCCCAACGGCGGCAAGAAGTCCGGCCCAAGAGGCTTTACCCAAGTCTTTAAAGTTTATTTCCATGCCAATGTATGCCATGAGAAGGATAACACCGGTTTCTGCTAAAATAACCAAAGTACTTGAGGCTTCTACAAGACCGAGCAGTGGGGGACCGATAATAACACCTACCAATAACTCTCCTAAAATTGATGGGAATCCAATACGTTTAGCTAGTGCTCCAGCTCCCCAAGCAGCGAGCAATACAATGAATAAGTTTAAAATGTCAAGTCCCTCCATAATATTCTTAGTTTATTGTAAATAATGAAATATCATAAATATCGGATTTTTTTTTAACAATCTAGAAATAAGGCATTTATTTATGTGTTAGATTTTGATTATATAGTTAAAGCGGTAAGTTTTGTCTTTACAATAAGGAGTAAATATTGTAACTAATAAAAAGTATATTGTTTAAAAAAACACCATTCAAATTATAGATATTTATTAATCTAAAAGATGAGTGATGTTACGGTACATTTTACCTGTATTGTTCAGACATAACTTTTGTTCCTCAAAATAGATTGGTCATTGTAATTTATTTCTAATTGAGAACGAAGGACTGTTAGTATTTTAGATGTAATCTGTGATTTTATTGGCAATTAAAGGAAGCCTGAAAAAAGCAGATTACAACTCATCAGGTTTTTTTATAGATTTACGTATTCATAATTTTCCTATAAAATGAATCGTAAGTGATATACGATGAATTTTATAACTGAGTGATGATTAGTGAATGACTTTAAATCACGAGTCAGAATCACTATCTATTAAAATCCATAATGGCTTATTCTTCATTCAATATGCACATTAACACATGATTTTACATTTTTTTAATGGCTATTAAACCAGTATTTTGAACGATTATATCCCTATTTTGGGACTTGCAAACTAACGATTTGCATTAATTTCGTAGTTGAATATTTTGTAACCCATAATATAAATATTTGCTGGATGACGTATAATAGACCTTATAAATTTATTTCCATTTTCATACTTTTTTTAATTTGTAATATTTCTAGTTGGGCTCAGGGTATTCCTGAAATTCTTCAGAATAAAAAAATGAATGATAAAAATTATTTGCCAGATTTTAGTTTTGCAGGTTATTATAATGGTGAAAAATCTATTCCAAGATTAAAAGAAAAAATAGTTCTGGCAACAGATTATGGCGTAATAGCAAATGATGGATTAGACGATTCCAAAGCATTACAAAAAGCACTAGAAGCAGTTTCGAGTATACAGGGAAATGTCGTGCTACAACTTCCAAAGGGGCGCATAATTCTTAGCGATATTCTTTATTTAGAAAGAAGCCATTTTGTATTACGTGGTGCAGGAACTGGTGAAGGAGGAACAGAAATGTATTACCCAAGACCTTTAATGTATGTAAAGGATCCCGAAGCACTCGAAGAACTTAGGGAGTACTTGGTTGAATTTGATAAACGGCAAAAAGAAAAGGAGAATAATATAGATTTACCTTTTACGCAATATGCTTGGGCAGGTGGTTTTATTTGGACGCGAGTACCAGGTGTTCGTGTGAAATCTTATCTTAAAAAGTACGAACAGGAGCAAGACGTATTAGGTAAAATTGAATCTGCAAAACGAGGTACATTCTCATTTGAAGTTTCTGAAATGAAAGCCTTAAAAGTTGGAGATGTTGTAGAGCTTCAGGTTTTTAATAAAGATGGAGAAAAGGGAGAACTTATAACAGATTTATATAAAAATGAAGATGTAAAAGTAGGGTCTCATCATTGGAATTTTCCAGAATTACCTTTGGTAAAACAGCAGGTTACTATTTGGGCGATTTCTGGCCATACAGTTACTATTAATAGTCCGTTAACTATTGATATAAAACCAAATTATAAAGCTCAGTTAGTGGCATGGAAACATTTAGAAGAAGTTGGTATTGAGGATTTAAAAATCACATTCCCAAAGTCACCTCGTGTAGCACACCATGTAGAGCCTGGCTTTAATGCATTGTATTTAACCCGTATTTTTAATAGTTGGGTAAGAAATGTTATAATTGAAAATGCCGATAGCGGTATTATAACTGAAGAAATAGCCAATGTGACCCTTAAAAACATTACTACCACAGGTGAAAACATTGCACATTATACAGTAATGATGCAAGCGACCTACAATGTTTTGGCTCAGGGAATTAAAGTTTACAATAAAGCAGTACATCCATTAAGCTTCAATACATTTTCAACTAAAAGTGTGTATTCCGATTGTGAAATATTTGTAGATCCCATTCTTGATCAACATTCTGGAGCTAATCATCAGAATTTATTCGATAATATTAAGGTACATGTGAATCCGAAAATAGAAGGAAGTTATCCATTGTTTGAAGGAGGTGGTGCTGGATACTGGAAGCCTTCTCATGGTGCTTATAATACGTTTTGGAATATTAATGTAAGTATAGAAGGTGGTTTGGATAACGAAAATGTTGTGTTATTAAATGGTATGGATAATGGCCCTTTTGCCCGGATTATAGGTGTGCAAGGGAATCATGAGTTTAAAATTGATTACGGACCAAATGCTTATATAGAATTTATTAATAAGTCTTTAAAAGAAGTTCCATCATTATATTCCTATCAGTTAAAAAAGAGATTAAAAAATAATTAATATTTATTATAACACATTTATTCATGAACATTAAAAACAACATAATTAAGTTAATAGGCCTTTTGTTTATTTGTTTAACTTTTTGCTCGTGGGAGTCTTCAAATAATGAAGAAACGCCTAACCGAACTAAAGTAAACATCAATGAAAATTGGACGTATTTAGAAAACGATACAGATAATTTAAAAACAGCACTAAATCAAAGTAATTGGGAGAATGTAAATTTACCACACACCTGGAATGCTTTAGATGCTACCGATTTAGATCCCGGATATAGACGGAACGGAAGTTGGTATAAAAAGCAATTAAATATTCAAAATATAGAATCTAATACATTATATCAATTGTATTTTGAAGGTGCTAATATAACAAGTGAGATTTATGTAAATGGTGAAAAAGCAGGTGAGCATATTGGTGGATATATTGGTTTTACTATAGATATTACAACGTTTATTAAATCAGGCGATAATGAGATTTTGGTTCGTGTAGATAATAGTTATGATCCTGAAGTCATTCCATCTCAGAAAAGTGATTTTTTTATTTTTGGGGGTATAACTAGAGATGTTTGGTTGGAGACTTTACCAATAAAACATTTATCTAAATTACAGATTACTACGCCAAAGGTATCGGCTAAACAAGCTGAATTATTGGCAACGGTTTCTATAGAAAATGGAGGCCAAAAGCATTTCAAAATCAAGGCAGAATTGATAGACCCTAATGGGGGAAAAGTGCAATCTTCAGTTTTTAGTGTTAAAGATAATACTGCTAAAATTCATTTTAAAAATATTAAAAACCCAAAATTATGGGATACAGAAAACCCGAACTTATATACATTAAAAGTAACATTATTAGATAAAGGTGCTGTTATAGATGAGTTGACTGATCGCGTTGGTTTTAGATGGTTTGAATTTAAAGATCATGGTGCTTTTTATCTAAATGGAAAGCGGTTATTATTAAGAGGAACGCATAGACATGAAGAACATGCCGGTGTTGGTGCAGCGATGAGTAATATGCAGCATAGAGCCGATATGGAGCTTATAAAAGAAATGGGAACTAACTTTGTGCGTTTGGCACATTACCCTCAAGATCCAGAAATTTATAAAGCATGCGATGAGCTAGGTTTATTGGTGTGGGACGAGTTACCTTGGTGTCGTGGTGGTGTTGGTAACGCTGTCTGGAAGACGAATACAAAGACCATGTTAGAGGAAATTATTACTCAAAATTATAATCATCCAAGTATTATTATCTGGTCTTTAGGAAATGAAATGTATTGGTTGCCAGATTTTGAAGATGGTGATAACCCAACAAAGATGAATACATTTTTAACGGAATTAAATACACTAGCACACACTTTAGACCCGTATAGAAAAACAGCGATTCGTAAGTATTATGAAGGATCCAATATTGTAGATGTATTTTCACCTTCAATTTGGTCAGGATGGTATTCTGGAAGTTATAAGAGTTACCAAAAAGCTATAGATACGTATAAAAAAGAATATCCTCACTTTTTACATGCAGAATATGGAGGGTCAAGTCATGTTGGGCGTCATACCGAAAATCCAATAACTGGAGAAGGTAATATTCAGTCCGATGGTTGGGAAGAAGAAATTGTGCAAACCGATGTTGCTAATATAGCTCAAATAGGGGATTGGAGTGAAAATTATATAGTCGATTTATTCGATTGGCATTTGCGTATAAGTGAAAATGATGAAGATTTTGTAGGGAATGTTCAGTGGGCATTTAAGGATTTTGGAACGCCTTTACGACCAGAAAATGATATTCCTTATATGAATCAAAAAGGATTAGTAGATCGTGCTGGAAATCCAAAAGATGCTTTTTATGTATTTAAAAGTTATTGGAGTAACGACCCGTTTACGTATATAGAATCGCACACTTGGACAGAACGTCAAGGTCCTGAAGGTCTAAGTCGCACCATTAGCGTGTATAGTAATTGTCCAGAGGTTGAGTTGTTTTTAAATGGAAAAAGTTTAGGTGTTAAAAAACGAGATACGAAAGTCTTTCCTGCGGCAGGATTAAATTGGGAGTTAAATTTTGATGAAGGAGAAAATAAGCTTGTGGCTGTTGGGAAAACAGAAAAAAGTAAAGATGTTAAGGACGAATTAAGTATTAATTATAGATACACTAAAAATGGTAAAGCTGTGGGTTTAAAATTAGAATCTGAAATTTTAGAAAACGGTAATTATTTAATTACAGCTACTGCTTACGATGGTGATGGATTACGTTGTTTAGATTATGAAAACAGAGTGTATTTTCAATGTCTTTCTGGAGGTGAAACTCTAAAAAGTCAAGGGACTCCTACAGGTAGTGAATCTATTGCTATGGCTAACGGAAAAGCATCTATAGAAGTGAAACGAAATTCAGTAAATAAATCTTTAGAAATGATGGTTATGAATCAGAGTTTTAAAGGAACCTATTTAACAATAGAATAGATATTAAGTTAGATTGTTTTGTTAGCTAAAAGTGAGTTGGGCAATTTGTGTCTAACTCGCTTTTTTGTTATTTGTAAAATGAATTGACTTATAGAGTGTAAAAAAAGGCTCAAAGTAAAATTTACTTTGAGCCTTTTTTTAGTACTAGAATCTTTTAATAGTTATTTAAAAGTAACTTCAAGAGGTGAATTAATCTTTTCTGAGAACTCACTTAAGTAATTCTCCCAAGATGCTTTTGTTGGATATTGCTTAGACTCTTTCCATGCAAAACCAGCATAATATACCACTTTATTATCATTTACTTTAATCTGACTGTATAAGTTACTGCGATCTGGAACGCTGGTTACATAATAATCTGAAGCAACCATATCCGATTTAGCTGCAACAATAGCAGTTCCTAATTCAGAATCGAAATATTCAGATTCCCAATACGAAATCCACCCTTCTTTTACATTTTCAGTAATCGTACCGTCGTTTTCATGTAACGTTAGTCCGATAGATAATTCATCGGTTCCGTTAACGTGAATTTCGAATCTAGATAAATTATTTCCATAGTCTAAAGAGATATGTTTTTCTTCTGAAATCGTTTCACCATTAGCATCCCAATCGGTATAGTTTAATACAAAACTCGTTCTTATTGGACCAGTTGTAATGGTTTTATAGTCTGTGAAATTTCTAGAAATATAGTACGATGTATCTACTTTTACAGCAGAACCTCCTGCTCCACGACTAGATCCTACGTGAAAATTATCTAAACCTTCACCATAGTCTATATGATATTCTCCTGCCTTAATTGCATTTCTAGCATACCATTTATTAATAATAGGATACTCTACTTTTTTTAACCATAAATCAATTCCACTTGATAACGTTCCTCCTGGAACACTATCTTCAACCATTTTTTGAGCTACGGGACCATACGTCCTAAAAGCAACTTTATTGTTTTCCCAAGTATAATCGTCTGTACGTTCTGGAACAAATCGTGAATAACAATACGCAATTGTGTCTTGAGCGGTTACACCTTCTGAACTAATTAATTGATATTGTTTTTCTGAATTTGGAGCAAGTTCAGGTTGAAACAATAACACATCTACCGTTCCATCTAGATCTTCGTCTACATATTGAGACGTTAAAATAGCCTTAGTTTCGACATCTTGAACACTAAAGTTTTCAAACTGCTCTCCTTCATTTAATATTACATCTGCTCTTGAAATCTCTATAGTTTCGAAACTACGAGATAATTCTAAAGCATTTTTTACAGTAATTACGGTACTTTCTTTTTCTTTAGAATCGCAACTTGTAAATAATGAAGCTGCGATTACACAAGAACATAATAAAACATTTTTCATAATATTATTCGTTTGAAGGCTTACCAATAGTAGCTAAAATTCCTCCATCGACATATACCACATGACCGTTAACAAAATCACTTGCTTTTGAAGCTAAGAATACAGCTGCTCCTTGTAAGTCTTCTGGATTTCCCCATCTTGCTGCAGGTGTTCTGCTAATGATAAAGTCGTTAAATGGATGACCATCTACACGAATTGGTTCTGTTTGAGATGTTGCGAAATATCCAGGTCCAATTCCGTTAGTTTGAATATTAAATTTAGCCCATTCTGTAGCCATGTTCTTAGTTAACATTTTTAAACCACCTTTTGCAGCAGCATAAGCACTAACAGAATCACGACCTAATTCACTCATCATAGAGCAAATATTAATAATTTTTCCGCCACCTCTTTCAATCATACCTTTTGCAACATTTTTAGATACGATAAAAGGTGAAATTAAATCTACATTAATTACAGCTGCAAAATCTTCAACCTCCATATCAATCATAGGAATTCTTTTAATAATACCTGCATTATTGATAAGTATATCGATAGGACCGACTTCTGATTCTATTTGTTTTACACCAGCAATAACCTGTGCCTCGTCGGTTACATTAAATACATAACCATGTGCATCAATACCATCTGCTTTGTATTCCTTTAAAGCATTATCTATAGCTGTTTTAGACAAATCGTTAACTACAATTGTAGCTCCTGCATTTGCTAATCCTTTAGCCATAGCCATTCCTAAACCATGAACAGCTCCAGTAATTAGGGCTGTTTTACCTGTTAAATCAAATAAATTTACTGACATCGTATTACTTTTATAATTATCTTAATTCAGTTATTTTTGCAACATCCATATCGTTGTAATCTAAATTCTCTCCTGCCATTCCCCAAATAAATGTGTAATTAGAAGTTCCTGAACCTGAGTGAATAGACCATGGTGGAGAAATTACAGCTTGATCGTTTTGCATCCAAATATGGCGTGTTTCTGTAGGTTCTCCCATAAAATGACAAACCGCTTGATCTTGAGGAATATCTAAGTAGTAATACACTTCCATTCTACGATCGTGAACATGAGCTGGCATCGTGTTCCAAACACTTCCCGTTTTTAACTCTGTCATCCCCATTTGTAATTGACAAGTCGTTACAATACCACCAATAATCATTTGGTTTACTGTACGGTGATTTGCAGTTTCTAAAGACCCTAATTCAATTTTATTCGCTTCAGATTTACTTACTTTTTTTGTTGGAAAGTTTGTATGCGCAGGTGCCGAATTTAAATAGAATTTTGATGGTTTACTTGCATCATTACTTGCAAACACAACGTCTTTAATTCCCATACCTACATATAATGCGTCTTTAAAACCCATCTCGTATTTCGTGCCATCTACCGTTACAGTACCATTTCCACCAACATTAATAATTCCTAATTCTCTACGCGCTAAGAAAAATTCTGCTTTTAGGGGATCGATAGTTTCTAGCGTTAAAGCACTTGAAGTTGGTACTGCAGAACCTGCGATATAACGATCGTAATGTGTATAGGTTAAATTGATTTTTCCGTCTTGCATTAAATTATCAATCAGGAATTCGTCTCGTAATTTTTGAGTGTCGTATTTTTTCACCGTTTGCGGACTTGAAGCGTATCGTGTTTCGTAATTTGTGTTCATTGTGATTCGTTTATTCATTTAATTATAAGAATATAAAATTAAATTAAAATTATTGAATCGTTGAGACTTCTGGCTGCATAGTTGGTTGTTTGAACTATTGACACCCCAATATTGTACTATAAACATACTTAGACTTTATAAATTTACAGTCTGATATTTATTTAAAATCTAATGATTCTAATTCAGTTAAATATGGAATGTTTATGTTTTAGGAAACCTATAAATATTATTAATTTATAGATTGTTTTAGAAGATAACTCTTAAGAATTTAAATATTAATCAGAATAAAATGGAAGATAAATATGTTTCAGAATTTATAACTTTGAAGTCATGAATAACTCTTTCAAAACTAAATTATATACTTTTAAGAAGTCAGACTTATATTTATCTATGCGTGAACACTATTATTTAATATTCATTTTTCTTTTTTTAAGTTCGATTACACTTAAGGGACAAGAAAGTAAGTATCGGTTTAAATCTTTAACCACTAAAGATGGGCTTTCTCAAAGTTCTGTTATTGCAATTGAACAAGATAATCTAGGACAACTTTGGATAGGTACGCGTGATGGATTGAACAAATATGACGGTAATTCCTTTACGGTCTTTAGAAATAACCCTCAAGATTCCACATCAATTAGTAATAGCGATATTTTATCTTTAGAACAGGATTCTCTAGGTAAACTTTGGATAGGAACTTATAATGGTTTAAACACGTATGATCCTATTACTAATCGCTTTGAGCATTTTTTTCATTCTAATGAATCTACATCCTTACCATCGAATACAATTTGGAAAATAAAGGAAATTAAAAATGAAATTTGGATTGGAACTTTAGATGGGTTAGCGATATATAATAAAGATACTAAACAGTTTATATCTGTTTTAGCAGATAATAGTAATCCAAATAGTTTACCAGGGAAATTTATTTTTAGCATTTATGAGGCTAAGAATGGAACTATTTGGGTAGGAACAGAAAATGGTCTTTGTAAATTAATTTCAAGAGAAAACGGAACGTTTAAGTTTCTACACATAAATTATAGTGAAAGCAATTCTGAAAAGCCTTATAAATTATATGTAAAAGATATTATAGAAGATAAAGATCATAATATATGGATTGCTACAAAAAATAGCGGATTGTATAAAATCAATGCAAATTCTTCAAAACTATTTTCTTTTCATAATTCTTCCGAATTTAAAAATATAGACAAAGATATTCGTGAAATAATTTTCGACAAAAACAATAATCTATGGTTGGGAACATCTCGTGGCCTTACGGTATTAAAGCCCAATGGTGAATTCAAAAACCTAACTAATAACCCAAATGAGCTTAGTGGTTTAAGTAAAATTAAAACTATTTTCATTGATAATAAGGGCTCCTTTTGGATAGGTAGTTATTATGGAGGGGTACACCTCTGGGACGAATCGAATTCTAATTTTATTAATTATAATCAGTTAACGAAAACAAATAGTTTAAGTTATAATGTTGTAGGTTCCATTACAGCAAGTAAAGATAGTCTCGTTTTTTTTGGTACTGAGGGCGGAGGAATAACACAGTTAGATCTTAAAACAGATGAAATATCTTATATAAATACTAGAAATACTCAAGATTTTTTAAGTGATTATATAAAGTCGCTAACACTTATTAATGATGAGTTATGGGTTGGAAGCTTCAATTCGGAGCCGTTTGTGTATAACTATAAAATGAAAAAAATTTCTGCCACTAATTTTCCAAAAGAACTAGACGGTATATTAAAAGAGTCAAGTATTTATATTTCCAAAAAAGAAAATGATTCTATTATTTGGTTAGGTACGTTTGGTTCCGGAGCGATTAGATATAACACGATTAATAAAACATACAAACAGCTTACTACTGGAGAAAATGAAAACGTTTCACTTACCAATAACAGAACGCGTTCCTTATTAATAGATTCTAAAAAACGAGTTTGGATTGGCACACAAAGTGGATTAAACTTAGTATCTCTTTCAGATATTAATAAAGTAAATGTTCCTGTTAAACGATTCTTTTTTAATTCGAATATTGTTTCAGGAGTTGATATTTTAACCATTTTTGAAGACAGTAAACATACTATTTGGGTAGGGACGAAAGCTAATGGGTTTTATCGTTTTAATGGAAATTCGTTTGATAATGTGTCTTTAAATCAGGATGGTGTTTTTATAAATTCTGTGCATGCTGTTTTAGAAGATCGGAATCAAAATTTGTGGTTAAGTTCTAATCATGGAATAGTGAAATATAATGAGGAAACTAAAGACATCAACATTTATGATCAAACAGATGGCTTAGTTAGTAATGAGTATAACGATAATTCAAGTTTAAATTTTAATAATAACCAATTTTATTTTGGTGGGCCAGAAGGAGTTACTTCTTTCGATCCAGAAAAAATTAGTGTCAATTCTTATAGTCCACAAGTAATTCTTACAGATTTCAAAATTAAAAACGAATCCGTAATTGTTGGAGGAAAAGATGCTGTTTTAAATAAAAATATTGTCTTTACTAAAGACATAGAATTACCATACGATAAAGCCAATTTTACTATAAATTTTGCAATTCCTAATTTTATAAATGCGACAAATAATCAATATGCGTTTAGGATGATAGGATTGGAAAAGGAATGGAATTATACTAATTCTAACCAAGCTAATTATATTATACAGCAATCTGGAACGTATGTTTTTGAAGTTAAAGGAGCTAATAATGATGGTGTTTGGAATAATAAGCCAACTATTTTAAAAATTAAAGTAAGACCAGCACCTTGGAAAAGTTGGTGGGCATTTTCGTTATATGCATTACTTATAGGTATTACCATGATGGCATTAATAAATTTTTTAAAATCGAAAGAAAAATTAAAACATGAATTAGAATTAGAGTCTATCGATAAAAAGAGAAATGAAGAGATTAACCAAGCTAAATTGCAGTTTTTTACGAATATTTCTCATGAATTTAGAACACCTTTAACCTTAATTTTAGGACCGTTGCAACAAGTTTTGCAAGACTATAAAGGCAGTAATAAAATGTATAAAAAATTATTGGTTATAGAGAATAGTGCGAATCATTTGCTACAGTTAATAAATCGGTTAATGGATTTTAGAAAGTTAGAAAATAACCAATTTAATTTACAAGCAGCAGAAGGTAATATTGTAAAATTTATAAAAGAGATTTATTTTTCATTTAGTGAGTATGCTAAAAATGGCAAGTATATATACACTCTCGAAATTTCAGAAGAATCAATAAATGTGTTTTACGACCGGTCTAAATTAGAACGTGTATTTTATAATTTAATTTCGAATGCCTTTCGGTATACACCAGAAGGAGGGAGTATTGCAATTAAGATAACTAAAGATTTAAATAATATTTTTATAGACATAGAGGATTCTGGAGTAGGAATAGCCGAGGAATATAAAGACATGATTTTTAATCGTTTTTTTGAAGTGCCTATCCATAATCAACCGCAAAAAAGCTATAATCAAGGAACGGGAATTGGACTTTCTATCGCTAAAAATATTGTTAATCTTCATAAAGGTATTATCTCTCTAGAAGATAAAACCCAGACAGGAACCATTTTTAGAGTAACTCTCCCTCTTGGTAGAGCTCACTTGGAAGATTCAGAAATATTATCTGATTTTAAATTGAGTGATGATATTACACAATATGAAAACCAGTTAGGCGAAATGCACGTAATTAGCGAAGAGAATATTGAAGACTTAATTACAGAAGATCATAAACAAACGATTTTAATTGTTGAAGATAATAAGCCTTTACGCGTATTTATTAAGAATTTATTAAGTACCGATTATAATATTTTAGAAGCCGAGAATGGTAAAATAGCCTTAAAATTAGCTCAGCAAAACTTGCCAGATCTTATAGTTAGTGATGTTATAATGCCAGAAATGGTAGGTACGGAATTATGTTCTCGAATAAAAGAAGATATTAAAACTAGCCATATCCCAGTTGTATTATTAACCTCTAGAAGTTCTTTAATCTATAAATTTGAAGGCTTAGAAAGCGGTGCAGACGAATACATTAGTAAACCTTTTAATATCAAGGAGTTTCAGTTGCGAATAAAAAATATTTTAGATAACGCTTTGCGATTAAAAAACAAGTTTTCTAAAATGAATGAGTTATCTCCTAGTGAAATTACTATATCATCTTTAGATGAAAAGCTACTTAAAAAAGCATTTCAGATTGTGGAAGAGAATATAGCTAACGAACAGTTTGATGTCATTTCTTTTAGTCAAGAATTAGGGGTTAGTAGAACGACCCTTTTTAGTAAGATAAAAGTGTGGACAAACTTCACGCCAAATGAATTTATTCAAGAAATTAGACTTAAAAGAGCTGCTCAGCTTTTAGAGACTAATAAAATTAATATCTCTCAAATAAGTTATAAAGTTGGCTTTAAAAGTCCGAAATATTTCAGCAAGTGTTTTCATAAAAAATTTGATGAAACACCTTCTCAGTATCAAAAGCGATTTTCTACAGATAATTTGGAATAAACTTAAAATCCCTATTAAATAAGGGGTTTATAAGCCTTATTTGAACTTTTCTACACCCTTTTTTGAATTATTACAACGTTTTTGGTTTCTACATTTGTTACATGAAATTCAATAAATCTAAAATGGAACCTGTTGAAATCATTCTCGTCTTGATCATTATCATGATTAGTTTGATGGCAATCTATTTTAGTTAACAAACAAAAACCAAAGTATATGATTTCAAAAACAAACAAACTATTGAAGTGTTTTGGGTTTATGTTTCTAATGTTAGTAGGAGCATATGTACAAGCACAAGAAAAACATGTTACAGGTACTGTAACATCAACCCAAGATGGGATGCCTTTGCCGGGTGTTAACATTTTAGTAAAAGGCACATCCACGGGGACGACCTCAGATTTTGATGGGAATTTTAGCATTCAAGTCCCAAACAACAGTGCAGTATTAGCTTTTAGTTATCTAGGGTATATTACTCAAAATGTAACAGTAGGTACTCAGGCTAGTCTATCTGTAAAACTTGCAGTAGACGAGAATGAACTGGCAGAAATTGTTGTTATTGGTTACGGTACAGTAAAGAAAAGTGATTTGTCAGGATCTGTGTCTACAGTTAAATCTGCAGAACTTACAGCGTATCCAACTTTAAGTGCAGAACAAGCATTGCAAGGTCGAGCGACAGGTGTATCTGTTCAATCTAATAATGGTGGTGAACCAGGAGCGCCAATAAAGGTGCGAATTCGTGGAGGGACGTCTATTAATGCGAGCAGTGATGCTTTAATTGTGGTAGACGGTTTTGTTGGAGCAACCATGCCTGCCCCAGATGATATTGCATCTATGGAAGTTTTAAAAGATGCTTCGGCAACTGCAATATATGGTTCAAGAGGTTCGAATGGAGTTATTATGGTAACCACCAAAAAAGGAACTTCTAATAAACCAACTTTGGAATTGAATACATCTTTTTCTAGCCAGAGCGTGAATAGTACTATCGATTTAATGAATGCAGATGAATTCGCAGCTTATAGATCTGCATACTCGGAGAACTATGTTCAAGGTCCTGCAAATACCGATTGGCAAGATGAAATTTACCAATCTGGAAGTCTTTCGGTTACACAATTGGCTTTTTCTGGAGGTTCAGACAATTCTAAATATTATATTTCTGGTAATTATTTCTCACAAGATGGTGTGGTAATGAATAGTTCGTTGAAACGTTTTACCGTTTTAAGTAATGTAGATTTAGATATAACCGATAGGTTTAAAGTTGGATTAAATGTTTTTGGAGGTAGAGCAAATAAAGATGGTGTAAGTACGCAAGCTCAAACTGGTGGTACTGGTGGAGGAGATGTTATTTCATCGGCCTATCGTTTTGCCCCAGATTTAGGAATTTATAATGCAGACGGTACCTATACAATTAATTCTTTAGGAGATGATATTGATAATCCCTATGCATTATCCAATGAAATTATTGATGAGCAATCTGTAGATACATACAGAACTAATTTCTATGCAGCTTATGAGTTTATTGAGGGATTAGAGTTTAAAACGACATTAGGGTTTAGCTCTGTAAGCACTCAAATCGGGATGTTTAATCCAACAACAGTTTTGGCAGGAGCAGGTGTAGGAGGTGAAGCAACTCTCGAAAATCGTAGAGATACAAATGTGCTTTCTGAAAATTATTTAACTTATAAAAAAACTTTTGGAGATCATAACTTAACATTATTAGGCGGTTATTCTTATCAAAAAAACAAGTATGAAGGAGGTCTTACAGGCGCTAGAAGTTTTGTTACTAACGAAGTTTCATATAGAAATTTAGAAGGTGGTGCGGTAACTATCCAACCGATATCTTTTCTAAATGAATCGGAATTAGTATCGTTGTTTGGACGTGTTAATTACGAATATGCTAGTAAATATATTTTTACGTTCACAGCAAGACGCGATGGTTCATCAAACTTTAGTAAAAATAATAAATATGCATTTTTCCCTTCTGGAGCAATAGCTTGGAACATGGCGAAAGAAAATTTCTTAAAAGATAGTAATACAATAAGTAATTGGAAATGGCGTGCAAGTTATGGGGCAACAGGAAATCCATCAATTTCTCCGTATGAGACTTTAGCTAAATTTTCGCCAGTATATACTGTAATTGGAGATCAACAAGTAAATGGTGTTGTGTTAACAGATTTTGCTAATGATAATTTAAAATGGGAAACTTCTAAGCAATTAGATTTGGGAGTCGATATTTCATTGTTTAACAATAGATTCGAGTTTACATTTGATTATTATAATATTAAAACGGAAGATTTATTATTCGCAAGACCACTTCCAGAATATTCAGGTGTATCATCTCAAATTCAGAATATTGGAGAATTAGAAAATGAAGGCTTTGAGTTTTCAATCAATTCAAAAAATATTGTAAACAATAATTTCACTTGGTCTACAACATTTAATTTCTCTACGAATAAAAACAAAATGGTAAAATTACCAGATGGAGAAGATTTATTTATAGATTCTGCTCCAGGACATTTTTTACAGAAACAAACTCAAGTGTTACGTGAAGGTGAATCTGTAGGTTCTTTCTACGGATATGAGTACAGAGGTGTATATCAAGGAGGTGATCTTCCTGAAGGTACAGCGACTTTGTCTAGTGACTCTGAAGCTGGAGGAGAATTATTTACAGATATAGATGGGAATGGATCTATCTCTACGTCAGATCGGAAAATTATTGGAGATCCTACACCTGAATATACTTTAGGGTTTAATAACGATTTTAGATATAAGAACTTCGATATTAATTTATTCTTTCAAGCATCAGTAGGTGGTGAAATTTTAAACTATACATTGTTAGAATTAGGATCTGGAGCAGCAAATGCAACTGCCGATATGGTTAATGCCTGGTCACCTTCAAACACTAACACTAATATTCCAAGACCTGCAGTTCGTGAAAAAAGAATTACATCTCGTTATGTCTATGATGGAAGTTATGTAAGACTTAAAAATTTGTCTTTTGGTTATAATTTACCAGAAAGTCTTTTAGGAAAAGCGAATATCCAAAAGGCACGTATTTACATCAGTGGTCAAAATTTATTTACGTTTACAGATTATCCAGGAGCAGATCCAGAAGCTAATTATAGAAACAACAATAATCAAAGAAGTAATACAAATGTTGGTTTGGATTATGGTAGCTATCCTAATGTAAGAACATTTACAATGGGCTTAAACTTTAAATTTTAATATGAGAATCATGAAAAAATATAAAATAACACTGTTTTTAGCAATTCTAGCTTTTGTAGGTTGCTCAGATTTAGAAGAAAATCCAGTAGGAATTCTAGCGCCAGAATCATTCTTTAAAACCACCGAAGATTTACAAGCGGTCGTAAACGGAAGTTTAGCAGGGATTACAACTGAAAGCTATTGGGGAAGGAAATTAACATTAACACTTTTATTACGAGGTGATTTAGCAGATATTGGAGATCAAGGAACTTCAGGAAGAAGAGTTGAAGTAAACAACTTCACAATGGGAGATGATAATGGAATGGTAAGTAGTTTTTGGCCGCAATCTTATGCAATTATAGGTACTGCCAATCAAGCCATTTCTAATAGTGGTTTAATAGATGATGATGTAGAGAAAGTTAATGCTGTAGTTGCACAAGCATATTTTGTACGCGCTTTTACATATTTCCATTTGGTGCGTTTATTTGGTGATATTCCATACATTGATTTTGCAGTGTCTGATGCTGCAGAAATAGATGAGATTTCTAAAACTCCAGAAAGTGAAGTTTATGAAGGTATTATATCCGATTTAGAATTTGCAAAAGAATGGTTGCCAGATACTCAAGTCGCACGCTCGTTACCATCCAAGGCAACTGCTGCTGCATATTTAGCATCTGTGTATTTAACGAGATCAGATTTTCAAAAAGCAGCTGAAGAGGCTCAGTTTGTAATTAATAATGAAAGTAAATTCGATTTAGTTTTAGAACCGAATTTTCAGGATTTATTTAACTCAGACAAAACGGGAGGTTTAAAAGAACCGTTATTTACAATAGATTATGTAGGTCAAACTAGAGTTGGTAGTTATGGTCAAGATTATGTGGCTTCTGTAACAGGGATTAGAGGAGATGCAACCCATGATTATGGAGAAGGTTGGAGTGTAGCTGTACCTAGTTTAAAAGTGTATCAAGATTGGGATGGTAGAGATTACAGAAAAGCGGTTAGTTTAGATACAACAGCAACATCAAATGAAGGTGTAGTATATCCTTATACAGAGTTTGAGGCCTATTCAGATTTAGCTGTTAATCGTCCACATATAGCTAAATATTATAGAAATGCAGGACTTGCAGGAAATAATGGGAGGGAATCTAGTAATAATTATATTCCAATGCGTTATGCTGAAGTTTTATTAATTGCAGCTGAAGCTTTAAATGAAATTAATCCAGGTTCTAACGAAGCCGTTTCTTACGTAAATAGGCTTCGTGCCAGAGCAAGAAATCGAGCAGGCACACCGTCGACATACCCTATGGATATTGCCGGAGGTTTATCTCAAGATGATTTAAGAGATGTTATTATTAATGAAAGAATAACTGAATTAGCTTTTGAATTTAAACGTTGGTACGATATTAAAAGACTTAACATAGGTAATGAAGCTTTTGGTACTAGTGGACTAGAGCCACAACCAAATTTTGATGCAAATAGAGATTATTTGTTGCCTTTACCTGGTCCAGAATTGGTTAGAAACCCTAATTTACAACCTAATAATCCAGGTTATTAATTTAAAAATGTATTATGACTAAATTTAATTATTTTGTTTTGGTTATTGGACTTACATTCCTGTTTACAGGGTGTAAGTCTGAGACTAAAAACAGTAAAGAAAGTAGCGAAATTACTTTAAAAACACCTTTAGAGGAAAGATTTAAACAACTATTAGATTATCCTGTTGGGGCAGATAGCTTCCCCAGGAGCATGTCTTTAAATCCAGTAGAAATTCATACAGTGCCTTCAAAAGATTGGACAAGCGGATTTTTCCCAGGGAATTTATGGCAAATTTATCATCTTACAGGAGATACTGCCTACATCACAAAAGCTAAAGCTTGGACGGCTTTAATGGAGAATCAAAAAGAGAATGATAGAACCCACGATATGGGCTTTAAAATATATTGCAGTTTTGGTGAAGGTTTAAAAGTAGAGCCAGATAATAAAGCCTATAAAGACGTGATTGTAGAAAGTGCAAAAACTTTAATTACGCGTTATGATAGTAATGTAAAATCTATACGTTCTTGGGACTTTAATAAAGACGTTTGGGATTTTCCTGTGATTATAGATAATATGATGAATTTGGAATTATTGTTTGAATCTACAAAGATTACAGGAGATAGTACTTATTATAATATTGCCGTACAACATGCAAATACAACCTTAAAAAATCAGTTTAGGGCAGATGGAAGTGTGTACCATGTCGTGAATTACGATACAATTTCTGGTGACGTAAAAACTAAAGATACGCACCAAGGTTTTAATACAAATTCATCTTGGGCTAGAGGTCAGGGTTGGGCAATTTATGGTTATACCATGTGCTATCGCTATACAAAAGATCCTGCATATTTGGCACAAGCCGAACATACCATAAAATTCTATATGGAACATGAAAATCTTCCCGAAGATGGTATTCCATATTGGGATTTTAACGATCCAGATATACCTAATTCTCCTAGAGATGCTTCGGCAGCGTCGCTCATAACTTCAGCTTTATTTGAATTATATTCGTTTACTGAAAAAGAAACCTATCTTGATTTTGCAAACGGGACTTTAAACATTCTAAATTCAGATGCATATTTATTGAATGATAAGGTTATGGGGCCATTTTTATTAAATCATAGTACAGGAAATTGGCCTAAAAATGATGAGATTGATGAGCCAATAGTGTATGCCGATTATTACTTTTTGGAAGCGTTATTACGGGAACAGAATTTAAATTTATAATTACTGTGCGATTATACTATGATTAAGCTCAATAATACTGTCATTGATTATGATTATGAAATGATCAATCTATTTACTTTAGGTTAAAAGTATTTTTCTTTCAGTTGAAACGTCAGTAAGTCAGAGTTTATGGGAGTATACAGCACAGTACAGCATACGTAATTTATAGTATTAATTTATTTTTGGAAGGATAATTTGAAATTTTAAAAAGAATTAAGGTGTAAATGTAATTATGCAAAATGCAATGGAATTCTATTTAGTGGTTTCAAGATCAGAAAAGGGGATGGGAAAGCAACTTAATACATTGTCTAATATAGGCTAGCTAAGTTTGTTTTTTAGCATTTTAGCCGATAGTCGAAGTTTCTTGTGTCTAATTATTTACTAATATTCTAGGTGTGTTTTGTACTATTTAATTTCAACCGTTGGTAATGACGGTTTTTCCCCATCAGGCATAAATTTTTTAGGCTTTATGATTCAATATATTGTGCAATCACAAAGCCTTAACCTAATATAATTTCAAAAATTAATATGAAACTAAAATTTTTAATGTGTTTAACCTGTGTTTTTATTTTGCAATCGTGCAAGAAAGACACCGCTGTTAAAACACTATA
>NZ_JAWQUN010000037.1:0-24652 GCF_033447105.1 Formosa sejongensis | reverse complement strand
CGGAATCTTTCAATGCTAAAATTAAGGCTTTTAGAGCACAGTTTAGAGGTGTGAAAAATGTAGATTTCTTCCTCTTTAGATTAACTACTATTTTTGCATAAACACAACAATTAGGCTTGATCCCAATTAGGCTTGATCCGTAATAGGGATTCCCAGCGATTCCCTAAAAACCTTTTGTGTTTAGTTACCCTTTCTATTAGTAAAAAGTAGGGGTAACCAATAGGGAAACTGTACTATGATATTTAAAGTGTATTTTGAATATATACTAAAAACAAAAAACCCTCTAAACGTAGTGTTTAAAGGGTTTCTGACTTTTAAAGTGTCTTATGACAACCTTATCAGCGGAGAATGAGGGATTTGCACAAATTGCGCTAAATTTTAATGCAACCCCTTGTTAATACTCAATAATTCAGTATCTTAGAGAAAGTTGTTAGTGATCGTTTTGGGTATGAAAACGATCTAAATACAATAGTATTGGCAACGAAATTGGCAACGATTATAATTATGCATTATTCTTTTAAACTTCAATATCCGAAAAAAAACAAGTTATCTCCAATATTATTTAGTTCATATTTTAAGGAGGAAGGGAAGAAATTTGTCTATTCAACAGGTGTTAGTATTCACCCCTCCGATTGGGATTTTGAAAATATTCAACCTAAAAATTTAACAGGGAGGGATAAAGATGTTTTTCATAGAAAATCTGTTCAAAATCAACTTTCAAAATTTTCTAGTAAATTCATGGAAATTGTAAATAGGTTTAAAACTATTGATGAAGTTTTAACTACTGAACAAGTTAGAGAAGAATTCAATGTGACTTTTAAAAAAACCGCAAGCAAAACAAAAAATGTATTTGCGGTATATGATATGTTTTTAAAAGATAAAGAATCCGATCAAACTGATCAGGCGAATAGTCCTTCTACAATTAAGAGATATGAGTACAATAAAAAATTACTTCAAACTTTTGCAAAGGACTATAAATATAGTCTCCGGTTTAACACAATTAACAAAAAATTTTACAACGCTTTTATTAAATATTGTGTTGAAGAGAAAAAGCATTCCGCAAATACATTAAGTAGAAACATAGGTCTATTTAAGACTTTTATGTATTGGGCCATAGAAAACAAATACACTTACAATGATGAATTTAAACAATTTAAAAACATTCAAAGATTTAAAACCGATGAAGTTGCTTTAACTAAAGCACAAATTGAAGCCGTTTATCATTATGATTTAATTCGGAAAAAGAAATTAATAAAAGTTCGTGATCTTTTTGTCTTTGGAGCCAGTACGGGAATGCGCTATTCCAATTATAGTAAGGTTCGTAAAAAAGATGTAAACAACAATTTTATTAATGTAATTGATGCTAAGGACAATTCTAAATCCTTACGGATTCCCTTAAATAAGTACTCTAGAGAAATACTAATAAAGTATGATTATGATTTACCTAGAATTTCCAATCAAAAGTTTAATGATTATTTAAAAGAACTATTTGCACTTCTGGGATTTAATAAAAAAATCAAGAAGACTATGAAGTATGGAAAAAATATAGTGGAAACTGAAGATTTTTTTTATGACAGGATTAGTTCTCATACTGCTCGAAGGAGTTTTATTACTATCATGAAAAATGAAGGAGTTCCAGATAAGGTTATCATGAGCTATACGGGACATAGAAGCCTGGAAGTATTTAATAATTACTATAGACCTAATGAAAATCACCGCATAAAATTCATGGAAAGTGTATGGAGTTAAATTACCCTATTTTAATTGAAGCAGCGGATTATAACGATAGTTTAGAATTTAAAGTAGACGATGGTTTATTTTATTCTAATGTTTTCTACTCGGTTTTCGCCATGATTTACCTTCGTCTAAAATATAAATCAATAGGGAATTATATTGATAAACTATTGTACACCAGAAAAGAAATGGCTTTAAACGAGTCCAAAGACTTGTTTAATCGTGGTATGTCTCCTGTGGATTATCAAAATCTTAAGTTAGATTTCAATTTACAAAAATCTGTATTTAAACATTACTTTTTACTCAGTTCAAAAGCAAAAAGAAACAGTTTTGATGAGCATGAAGTTTGGATTAAAAAAAGACTTCTTGAAGACATCAGAACTGAGCCTGATTACACACGTAAATTGTTATACTTAGTAAACTTCAAAAAAAATTTAAAACAAACTTTATTACGTATACATATACTTGGATGTTACGCATATGAAGAAAAACCAACATTCGACAATTGTTTTGTTGATCTCTCGCAAAAAGAAGAACTAATTCAGCTTCTAAGAAAACATAATGCCATTGATAATAGAAATCAGCTTACTTTAGGTAAAGAATATTACGCTGTACTTATTTACAAATTAAAGCTTATAGGTGTTATTAACTATACCGATAGAAAGTTAATTCACGATTTGTTTTCTAAAGAATTTGGAGAATTTTCCTTAAAAACTTTACATCGTGTATTACAGAAACTAGAAGATGAAAATTTAAAAACCACAGATAAATTACATCTAAAACTTGACCATTTTTATTATTTAGACGAATTAATAAGATAGTTTAAGTTAAAAAAAATGAGATTGTTGAGATTCTCGTTTTTTGACAAAAACAGACCATAATATTACTGCATTATTAATCAAAACTATGCAGTAATGAAAACATCAGAAAACCCATTTAGTACAATCTACGAAGAGCTTACTCGAGTGAATACCAAACTAGATAAGTTATTAAATCCACCAAAGGAGGACTATTCTAAAAAATTTTATACCGTTAAGGAGGCATCAATTATTCAAAAATGTACTCCTGCTACTATTATCAATAGAATTAATAGAGGCGATATCATTCCAAAAGCGAAAGTAAGACCATATTTGATCCCTCATTTTCAGATTTTCGATCAAGATAATCAAAGAATATATTTCAAAAGAAGAAACAAAGCATAGTGTTGACGCACTATGCTTTTTAGTTTTTAATAAAGATAATCTAAACAATAACCTTATACTTCAAAGATAAGGTTTTAAACTCATTTTATTATGATAAAGATACCATACGTTCGTGTGGGTACTTCCTATTACAAAATGGTTAAAGCACCCACTATTTCTGGTCATTTCAATGAATTTCTTGTGCATTGGAATATGGAAACCATAAAACAAGATCACGGAAAAAATTATTTAAGTAAAATTTCTAAATATGATGGCTTTACTTGTATTCCAAATCACATCGATTTTAAACCAGAATATTTAGGATTTTATAACACCTATTCCCCATTAAGCAACTCACCAAAAGATGGTGATTGTAATGATACTCTCGATTTTTTAAAACATATTTTTGGAGTTCATTTTACTTTAGGCTTAGATTATCTGCAGCTCTTATATCAAAAACCTGTTCAAATCTTACCTATTTTATGTCTAGTATCCAAAGAACGTGTTACAGGAAAAAGTACGTTTTTAAAATGGATGAAAGCCATTTTTGAAAACAACCTAACATACTTAACTAACGATAGTTTTAGTAGTCAGTTTAATGCAGATTGGGCAAATAAATTATTGATCTGTATAGATGAAGTGCTATTCAATAAAGAAGAATTAACGGAGCGCATTAAATATTTAAGTACTACAAATATAAATAAGTTAGAAGCCAAAGGTAAAGACAAACGCGAAGTTGAATTTTTTGGAAAGTTTATTTTGTGTAGTAATAATGAAACCAACTTCATAAAGATTGATGCCAATGAAACCCGATTCTGGGTTTTAAAAATTCCTGTTATAAAAAAGGAACGTATTGATTTATTAGAATGTCTTATTAAAGAAATACCAGCCTTTCTAAATTTCCTGAATACTAGAGACCTAGAATCTCAAAATATAACTCGCATGTGGTTTACTCCAAAACAAATAAAAACTCCTGCACTTTTAAGACTTGTCCAAAATAATAGAAATCGTGTAGAAAAAGAATTAGCCAGTATTCTGTTTGGGATCATGGAGAAGTTTGAATTAGATGACATTCAGTTGTGTCCTATGGATGCTTTAAGTGCTTTAAATAGAACTAGAGTTAAAACTGATTTGACACAACTTAGGCGGCTGCTGAAACACGATTGGAGTCTAACCAATCAGCCGAACTCAAACAGTTATCAAAAGTTTATGATTTTACAAGATGGCACTGAGATTTTAACCGAAAATAAGGGGCGCTATTTTACTATTACCAAAGATTTTTTACTTGAAAATTTTGATGAAACGATGACAGAATTGTAAACCTCTAGTAATTACAAGGGTTAAGCTGTCATCAAAATACACATCAAACTGTCATCAAAATGAAGAATGATGACAAGAACTAAATTTTAAAATATAAAAATGATGAAACGATGAAATATTGATGACTTGGTAATTCTAGATAAACAAGGAGATTCAAAGGTTTATCATCAATTCATCAAAAAAAAACTAAAAACATATTGCCTTATGAAAACAAAAAAATTAACATGTGAAACTGCCCGAACACTACCTATAATGGAAGCCTTAGCGATGCTGGGGTACATTCCTTCTCGAGAACGACAACAAGACGCCTGGTTTCTAAGTCCATTACGATCAGAAACCCACGCTTCCTTTAAAGTTTCAAAACAATTAAATCGTTGGTTTGATCACGGCATAGGTAAAGGAGGAAACGTTATTGATTTGGTTTGTGCTATTTTAGAAATTTCTGTCGCAGATGCCTTGCTCATCCTTGCCAAATTAAAAACAGTGAATTATGAAATAAGACCACCAATTAAAACGATTAAAAACCGAACGTCTTCACTGAAAATTTTAGAAATAAAGGATATTCAGCATGGGGGACTAATTACATACCTGAAGAAAAGAAAAATCCCTTATTCCTTGGCCAAACAGTTTTGCAAAGAAGTTCATTTTCAATTGGGATCAAAACATTTATTTTCTATTGGATTTGAAAATATTTCAGGTGGTTGGGAATTACGTAATCCTTATTTTAAAAGCTGTACTTCTCCCAAAGATATTACACATATCCAAATTGGAAGTAAAACACTTGTGATAACCGAGGGGATGTTCGATTTTCTTTCCATACTAGCAGCATTCCCGAAAATGGAAACTTCAAGAGACTTTTTAATATTGAATTCCTTAAGTCTTATAAAACGATCCTGGTCCATTTTAGAACATTATGATACGATTGAACTTTATTTAGATCGTGATCAAGCAGGACGAAAAGCTACAACTCTGTATTTAGAAAAACATAGTAATAAAAATTGTACTGACAAATCGATTATTTATAGAGGCTATTGCGATGTAAATGATTGGCTTTTAAAACGAAAACATTAATTGAAAGTAGAGAGTAAAGCAAGATGTGTGGCTGTAGCCACAATCTTGCTTTACTCCCGATGGTCGCAAAGAACTAAACAAGATGAAACGAACCTTAATAAGATTTAGATGTAGCGTTTATGAAAAGAAATTTTTAAACGCTAAAGCTAAACATGCAGGAATATCTTTAAGTGCTTTCTGCAGACGTACTTTAATGGAAAAAGAGTTAACAGAACGAATGACGGAAGATCATATTATGATCTATAAAATGCTAGTTACTTATCACAATAATTTTAAACGTATCGGAAACATGTATCGTGTTGGGAATCCAAAGCTGGAAGAAGAAGTGTTGGTTGTGGCTAGAGAAATACAGTCTCACTTAAAAAAAATAACATCATGATAGGTAAAGGCACTTCAATATCGAGTACTAAGGCAGCCATTGGTTATGGCAATGATCATGAAAAGGGAGCGGAAACTGTATATAGTCATTTAATTACAGGAGAACATCCAGATGAAATAGCTAAAGAATTTAGAGCCATTCAGTCACTTAACGATAATTGTCAAAGGAACACTTTTAGTTTTGTTTTGAGTCCTACTATTGAAGATGGAAAAACATTAGACAATAAAGCACTTGGAAATATTGCCTCTAAATTTCTTGAAGATATGAAATTAGCAGATCGACAGGCCATTGCATTTGTGCATCATGATAAAGCGCATAAACATATTCATCTTTATGTTAATCGTATAGATTTAAATGGCAAGGCTTATAATGACAGTTTTATCGGAAAACGTAGCCAACTTGCTGCTGAGCGCGTAGCTAAAGATCTCGGATTGCAAACAGTTAAAGATATTCGCCAGCAACGTCTTCTTCAGTTAAAAAACATCCGAACAGAAATCAAAACTATTCATTCTGAAATCCTTTTAAAACATAAGCCAAAGTCTATAGATTCCTATATGAAATTGATGCAAGAAAAGAACATTAAGGTGATTCCTTGTATTAATAAATCTAATCAGTTACAAGGATTCCGGTTTGAGTTTAAAGGTCATAATTTAAAGGCTAGTGAGGTACATCGTTCGTTATCTGGAGGACGTATTATCCAAAGTTTGAATGCACAAACGTATAAGTCAATCATCAATAAAAAAGACAATAGCATTCTTATTCAAGGAAGTAAACTGGCTCTATCTGGAAATTTATTGCAGAGTCTGACAAAGAAAGTATTAAAACAAGCGATTAAAAAGGTAATTGAAACAGGTATAGGAATATGACAAAATTAGAAATTATATCAGAATTATTGGTCGAAGAATTACATGAATTCAAGAATCAAGCTCAGCGCGTAGAACAGGTTTCGAAGATCTTAAACGACGTTAGAATTAAAGCAGACACTACAGAAATCATACTGATTTTACAGGAATTTACGAAAAAACAGGAACAAGTTCAAACCCTACAAAAGGAACAGCACAAGGAGCTTTTAGAACGACTAAGAAATGCTAGGGTTATCCCAAATTGGCTATTAATTCTGGTTACTGTATTTTTTATTTCATTAGCTTTTATTATAGGCTATTTACTAATTATAGTATTGAAAACAGAAGGGTTTTGAATAGAAACCTTAATTAGAATTTTCCATTAAAAAGACTGTAAGTTTAAAGGTGCATCGCATACTTGTGTTATTTGATGCAACATTAGCATCGGTTAATTTTGATATGCAACGAATAAAGTTTATTTTCGTTGCAAATACTGCATCGAATGAAAGCGTTTATACATCAAAAAGAGAATTGGCCAGAATTTTCATGGGAAAGTAATGAATTTATGAGCCTATTAAGTGAAGCTAGAAATCTTCAAGGTAGACTTATAGGAAAAATGGAAACATTAGGTTTTGATTTAAGAAATGAGGCTTTACTTGACACATTGACTTTAGATGTAATAAAAACTTCAGAAATTGAAGGTGAAATTCTGAACCCAGGCCAAGTGCGTTCTTCGATTGCTCGTCGGTTAGGAATGGAAATCGTAGGATCAATTGAATCCGATAGGCATATTGATGGTGTAGTAGAAATGATGCTTGATGCCACACAACATTGCTTTGAACCATTAACAAAAGATAGACTATTTGATTGGCATGCTGCTTTATTTCCTACAGGTAGAAGTGGTATGTATAAAATCACCGTTGCAGACTGGAGGCAAGATACCACGGGGCCAATGCAAGTCGTATCTGGAGCTATGGGAAAAGAGAAAATTCATTTTCAAGCACCAGACTCTGATGTATTGAGTAAAGAAATGAAACGATTCCTTGATTGGTTTAATACCTCCAAAACCGATTTAGTTTTAAAGGCAGCAATTGCACACCTATGGTTTGTGACTATTCACCCTTTTGATGATGGAAACGGGAGAATAACCAGAGCGCTGACAGATATGCTTTTGGCACAATCTGATAAAAGTACCCAGCGATTTTATAGTATGTCCGCCCAAATACGATTAGAAAGGAAGCAATATTACGAGATACTAGAAGAAACACAGAAAGGTGATTTGGATATCACGCCTTGGATTATGTGGTTTTTAAATTGTTTGATTAATGCTTTAAAAGCTACAGAGTCTGTCTTGACACGAGTCTTGGCAAAAGCAGAGTTTTGGCAAAAGCATTTAAAAACTCCAATAAATGAAAGGCAACGAAAACTATTAAATAAATTAATGGATGGATTTGATGGGAAACTAACATCCTCCAAATGGGCTAAAATAGCGAAGTGTTCTAAAGATTCTGCCGTGCGTGATATTAACGATTTAATGGAAAAAGGTATTTTACAAAAAGAGGCTGCAGGCGGAAGAAGTACTAATTACGAATTGATCGGAATGCCTTCTGATAACAATCCAAAATAGACAACTTAATACTTGCTTTGATGAAAATTAAAATAAAAGACTAATCAGAATTTCGTAAGCGCCCTATGCTATTTTTATTTTACGCTAATCTACCTGAACACTATAAAAATAGCATAGGATCCACGCGCAGTTAAGTTATGGGAGATTTGGGGGCTAATCGATATTAAAGAAGATTTTGGTAAAAATGAACACACATACCAAGGGCTTTATAAAATTCAAACTTACATTCCAATAAAAATCCCACTCAGCCCATTTCTACTACATTCCGCGGAAAGCTTCATTTCGAGAAAAGCGCTTCCTTACAAAGTCTTGAACACAACGTCAAGACTTCCGGCTTCCATTCCACGCACGCTTATTCCCGAGAAAATTCGGGAAGCGCCCAAACTCCATTTCATTCTACAGCCTTAACGTTACGTTCGCTTGATTTTCTTCAGGATTTATAATCTTAACTAATGAAAAAAAGAAAGTACAACTAATCTAATACAATTCTCCATTTTACGGTTAGCCGTATTCTAATCTTAATAGAAAGTAATATATTTAGTGATTAAATTAATGATATCCCTTTGTTTATTCTTAATATGTAAATATTTAGTTATAATAAAAGCAGATATAACACAATCACCTAGCATTTAATGACAAAATTAGATAAATTCAATATCCACTTTGATAGTAGCTTAAAAGATTTTTGCCCAGATGTTGATTTTAAAATAATTGACGGTAGAGAAGTTTTAAGTATCGCAAATGATTTTTCCGATGAAAATTGGCAATCTCAAAAGTTTCAAAAATTCATTTTTAATAACATAGCCCAAACTGCTTTATCAAAAAAAGAAAGAGATAATATTATTGATGATAGTTATGGAAACTTAATTGAAGCCGCTAAAAAACTTAGACTTCTTGATAGAAAAAACATCAAAACTGATACTGAAGGCAGTGAACTGGCTGAGATTTTATTATATGGTATTATGCACCATCACTATAAAGCACTACCCGTAGTTCCTAAAATATTCAACAAACAAAATTCCAATGACAATGCAAAAGGAGCAGATAGTGTTCATATCGTTTTAGAAAAAGAAAATGATTTTTCTATTTGGTACGGAGAATCTAAATTTTATAATAGCATTGAAGATGCTAGGTTATATGATATTGTAAATTCCGTTTTAAATATATTCTCCGACTCTGCTTTTAACACAGAGAATAGGATACTAAGCAATAGCAATGACTTGAAAGAATATTTAAATGATAACAAAACCTTGTTTGATAAAATTATTGATATTCTTGATACAGACACGCCTATCGATTATGTAAAAGCTAGATTAAACATTCCTATTCTTTTATTGCACGAGTGCAAGATAACAAATCAACAAAAAGAAAATTCAGAAGATTACATTGAACAAATTTTGAATTATCAAAAAGAACGAGTTAATTCTTTCTATCAAAAATTATATAATAAAGCTATTAAAAATAAAAATAGTGTCAAACCTATAATAAACTTCGATAAAATAAAATTTCATTTTATCTTTTTTCCTGTGCCTGATAAAAAGAAGATAATTTCCGAATTTTTAACTAGAGCAGAATTTTTAAGAAATGAATTATGATTGAATATTTTGATAGGTGTAAAGAACTTTTTGGTTTTATTAATACTAACGATTACCCAAAAGCTCGTAATGGCGTGATTCATTTACTACATGATTTAAAGGAAAATAACATTCAGTATGATGAATTGGTTAACCATTTAATTAGAGAAGTAGGATTATATCAATATATAGATGAAACATCAAGTAATTGGAGTGATAGATTTGCAAAAGAGTCATTTAAAGTCAATACAGGTAATGAATTTCAAACTATTCATTTTGAACAATCCTCTATTTTAAAACACCTTTTAAAAGGTGATAATATTGCTTTAAGTGCACCCACAAGTTTTGGAAAGAGTTTTATAATAGATGCTTTTATAGCAAATAAAAAACCAAATAATGTAGTAATTATTGTTCCTACCATATCCCTTACGGATGAGACAAGAAAGAGAATAAATAAAAAATTCGGAAATGAATATAAAATAATTACAACTCCCAATATAAAACCATCAGATAAAAATATTTTTATTTTTCCACAAGAAAGAGCTATTACCTACAGTAATATTATTGAAGAAATTGATTTATTGATTATTGATGAGTTTTATAAAATAAGTAAAGTTAATGATAAAGAGAGAGCAGTTAAATTACAAGAAGCCCTTATAAAACTTGATAGAAAATCTAAACAAAAATACTTTTTAGCTCCCAACATAAAATCTATTAAAGATAACCCTTTTACAGATGGTATGATTCCAATTGTAAAGTTAGATTTTAATACTGTGGTACTCGAGCATCATAAATTATATAAAAAAATAAATAAAGATGAAGAACTAAAAAAGGAATTTATTTTAAAAATCTGTAGCAGTGATAAAAATTTAATTTATGCAGCACTCTATAAAGAAATTCATAAACTTCAACAATTATTTATTAGTAAATTTGAGGATGTAAACAATGAAAAACTTATAGAGTTTTCAAATTGGTTAAAAGCTAATTATGATCCAGATTGGGATTTAGCTAATTTGATTTTAAAAGGAATTGGAATACATAATGGGAGATTACATAGATCTATTACACAATATCAAGTACTCTTATTTGATGACGAGAATAGTGGGTTGAATAGTCTTATTTCGACTTCTTCTCTTATAGAAGGAGTAAACACATCTGCAAAGAACGTTATTATATGGTCTATAAAAAGTGGTCATGCTAATAGTAATTTAACACCATTATCCTATAAAAATATTAAAGGAAGAGCTGGACGAATGTTTAAACATTTTGTTGGTAATGTATATGAATTGGTAGAGCCAAAACTAAAAAACATGGATGATATACAATTATCAATCGAAATTGACAATTCTCTTATTGGTGGAATCACAAATGAAAATTTTCTTTCTCAAATAAGCTCCGAAAAACAAACAATAGCTAACGACCAAATAGATAAAATAGAATCTATTTTAGGTGTTGGAGTTTATAGAAAATTACGAAAAGAAAATTTACTGAATTCAAATAATGAAGACTTAATCTATAATATTTGCGTAGAACTAAAAGAAAATCATAAAGACTGGAATAGTTTAATATGGTTAAACAGTCAAGATTCAGAAAAATGGAAGGGCATTCTTGGAAAACTATGTTTTTTGAACTCAAATAGCTTGCGATGGAATAACAATGGAAATAAAGATCAATTCAATCAAGCAAAAAGATTCATACAAATCATTTCAAAAAACTGGATAACATCTCTTCCTAACTTAATGTTAGAGCTTAATGTTGAGAATCTATCTATTGAAGATTTTTTTACTTTAGAAAAGAAAATCTGTCATAATTTTTCAGGATATCTGAATGATTTTAATGTTTTAAATGAAATAATTAATGAAGATGAATTTATTGATATATCAAATTTCATAGGAAAATGTTCTAATGCATTTATGCCATCTGTGGTTTTAGAGTTAGAAGAATATGGATTACCTCGAATGATTACTAAAAAAATTAATTATTGTGGATTAATTGATTTTGAAAATATTGAAATGAATATTGAACAAGCCATAGGCTTATTAAAATCTGTCGGGGAGGAGAAGGTAATAAATACTTGTTCTAAACATTTAGATAATTTCGATATTTATATTATAAATAATTTTTTTAAAAACATATGATTATATTACTTAATCAAGTAAATGATACCATCATTCAAACAATGAGCCATGCTGCTCACCTAAATATTGATACGACTTTATTATACCTCGGATCGACAAGAAACTTATATATTGTAATATTCGATAAATCGGAATATAGTTTTAATAATATTAATTGTAGCCAAATGGAAACTTTCATAACAGGGCTCCAGAAAACTCAAACTTACATTCCAATATAAACCCATTCAGCCCATTCCCACTACATTTCGCGAAAAGCTTCATTTCGGGAAAAGCGCTTCTTTAAAAAGTCTTGAACACAACGTCGAGGCTTCCGACCTCCACTCCACTTGCTCGCTAATTCCCGAGAAAAATCGGTAAGCGACCAATCTCCATTTCATTCTACAGCCTTAACGTTACGTTCGCCAAATTATCTTCCAGATTTATAATATGAACAATAGAAAATATATTCAATTTAATATAGCTTTCCGTTTTAGGGTTAATCGGCTTTTAGTTTTAACTGAAAAGAACTGAACTGAACTAAACAAAAAAAACGTCTAATCCATCGAGGAACAAGAACATCAATACAAATTATTAACTTCTATATGCCAGTATGTTAATAAGTTTAAGTCTGAAAACCACAAAAAATAACGAACTTGTGATTTATAAATTTAATATCTATAAAATTTAAAAACGATGGGAATTAAACCAGGACCAAAAAGGAAAGCAGAATCAACAGGTAAACCAGACAGACGTCAAAGAGATAATAAAAGTACGCCGGGAAATACTCCGTCTTTAAAACCTCATAAACACAAGAAGGGAGATTAATAAAAATTGAGATAAATCAAATTTATTTCAATTAATTCTAATGAGTAAAGGTTTGTATTTACGAATTCTTATGACAGGAATTCTAACTTTTTTATCACATTAGACACCATCCATCTCAAGCTTACAAGATCAATTCCTTGATTCTGTAAGCTTTTTTGTGTTAATTATTAATATTTTTAAACACTATTGAAGTGGAAATACCTTTATATCACTTTTCTTTTTTTTCAATAGCAAATCCTAATCCTGTAGGCTTCCCAAATTACTTTCCTTTTTTACGGAAATCCGTAATAATATACGGTATTGATTCACTATTTTTAAGGATTGTAATCATATCAAAATACCATATCCTTATACATGGCTAAAAAAGCTGCTGTAAAAAAGCAAAAATCGATGGAAGAAACCCTTTGGGATTCTGCCAATAAATTAAGAGGAACTGTAGAAAGTTCAGAGTACAAACACGTTGTTTTAAGTTTAATATTCTTAAAGTTTGCCAGCGATAAGTTCGAAGAACGCAGGCAAGAACTCATAAATGAAGGTAAAGAACAGTTTTTAGAAATGGTGGAGTTTTACACCATGAAAAATGTATTTTTCCTTCCAGAAGCATCACGTTGGAGCTACATTATTAAAAACGCTAAGCAAGACAATATTGCTATCGTTATAGATACAGCACTTCATACCACCGAGAAAAATAACCCATCCTTAAAAGGAGCATTACCCGATAATTATTTCACACGATTAAATATGGATATTAGTAAGCTTGCTGCTTTACTAGATACCATAAATAACATAGACACCATTGCCGATAAGGAAAATGATGTTGTAGGTCGTGTGTACGAATATTTTCTAGGTCGGTTTGCAGCATCAGAAGGAAAAGGTGGTGGAGAATTCTACACACCAAAATGTATTGTAAATTTAATTGCCGAAATGTTAGAGCCATACAAAGGAAAGATTTACGATCCTGCTTGTGGTTCTGGAGGTATGTTTGTACAGTCGGTTAAGTTTGTGGAAAATCATAATGGGAATAGTAAAGATATTTCTATCTATGGTCAAGAATATACATCTACAACCTATAAGTTGGCGAAGATGAATTTAGCCATTCGTGGAATAGCGGCTAATTTAGGAGATGTTCCTGCCGATACCTTTTTTAAAGATCAGCACCCCGATTTAAAAGCCGATTATATAATGGCAAATCCGCCGTTTAACCAAAAAGATTGGAGAGCGAGTAATGAACTAACAGACGATCCGCGTTGGAAAGGTTACGATGTTCCTCCTACAGGAAATGCCAATTACGCATGGATTTTAAATATGCTGTCTAAGTTATCTGAAAACGGGACAGCTGGCTTTGTTTTAGCAAATGGAGCTATGAGTAGCAATACGTCTGGAGAAGGTGAATTACGTAAAAAAATGATTGAAAACGATTTGGTTGATTGTATGATTGCCTTACCTGGACAATTGTTTTACACCACACAAATTCCAGTATGTTTATGGTTTATGACCAAAAATAAAAAGGAACAGACTTTTGAAGATAATACGCGTAATCACAGAAATAGAACAGGCGAAACTTTATTCATAGATGCCCGTAATATGGGGACTATGGTCGATAGAACTCATAAAGAATTAACGGATGAAGATTTAGCCGAAATTACAAAAACATACCACGCTTGGCGAGGCGAACCTAAAGATGGTATTTATGAAGATGTTTTAGGCTATTGTAAAAGTGCTTCTTTAGACGATATTATTAAAAATGATTATGTATTAACTCCAGGACGTTATGTAGGTGTTGCAGAAGAAATTGGCGATGGTATTCCGTTTGAAACTAAAATGGAGACATTGTCTCAAGCTTTATTTGAACAGATGGAAGAAAGTCAAACTTTAGATCAAGCCATAAAAGACAATTTAAAACTTTTGGGCTATGAATAAGGGATGGAAAGAGATTGTTTTAGATGAGTTTATTGATTTCAACCCTAGGGAATCAATTAAAAAAGGTCAATTATCTAAAAAAGTTGCTATGGATTGCCTTAAAGAGTTCCAAAGAAGTATCAATTCTTATGCTTTAGAAGAGTTTACCAGTGGAACTAAATTTAAAAATGGAGATACACTATTAGCTAGAATAACACCTTGTTTACAAAATGGAAAATCTGCATATGTAGACATATTAGAGGATAACGAAATTGCTTTTGGTTCTACAGAATATATTGTCTTTAGAGAAAAGAAGAACGTTTCGGATAAACTATTTTTGTATTATTTAGCCATTTATCCAGAATTAAGAAATGTTGCAATGCAATCAATGACTGGTAGTTCAGGAAGACAGAGAGTTCAGATTGATGTACTTAAAAACAGCATATTCAACCTTCCTCCACTAGCAGAACAAAAAGCAATAGCCAAAATTTTAGGGGATTTAGATGCTAAAATTGAGCTAAATCGAAAAATGAACGAAACTTTAGAAGCTATGGCACAAGCTTTATTCCAGAGTTGGTTTGTAGATTTCGATCCGGTTATAGACAATGCTCTAAAAGCAGGACACGCCATTCCTGAAGCTTTGCAACATAAAGCTGAAATACGAAAAGAAGTTATAGCAAAACGTCATGCTGAACTTGATTCAGCATCTCATCCAGAATTACCTAAAGACATTCAGAATTTATTTCCTAATGCTTTTGAATATAATGAAAATTTAGATAAATGGATTCCTGAGGGGTGGGAAGTTGTGAAATTTGACAATGTTGTAGAAGTTAAATATGGAAAAGATCATAAGAAATTAGGAGAGGGTGTTTTTCCTTGTTATGGTTCAGGAGGAATAATGCGATATGTTAATGAGACAATTTGTAATAAAGAAACAGTTTTAATTCCTAGAAAAGGAACTTTAACAAATTTAATGTATGTTAGAAAACCATTCTGGTCAGTAGATACAATGTTTTTTACGACATATAAAGAAGCAAATTTTGTAAAATATATTTTTTATTTCCTACAGAAGTTTAATTTTCTAGAAATGAATGTCGGTTCTGCAGTTCCAAGTATGACAACAAAAGTTTTAAATAGTTTGGATTTAATAAAGCCTACTACCAAAATATTAGAATGTTTTGAGAGAGAAGTTGAAATGTTTTTATCAAAAAAGGAATCAAATACCACCCAAAGTGAATCACTTATAAAACAACGAGACACGTTATTACCACAATTAATATCGGGTAAGTTAAAATTACCGCAATCTTTAGTTTTGCAAATGGATACGGAATTAGATAAAGAGACGAAAAAAATAATTTAAAAAAGAAATTTAATAGAATGATTAGAATTTTGCATTTAACTGATTTCCATTTAAACATAAAGACTTTAAAAGACTGGGACGATTTTTATAAGGAAACATTTTTATTAAAGTTGGAAGAAATTAAAAATTAAAAAGAAATAGATCTCGTAGTTTTCACTGGGGATATGATTGATAAAGCTGGGAAAGATTTTGGTTCAGTCACCAATGGATTAAATAAGTTTAAAGAAAACATAATTGTTCCAATTATACAAAAGCTTGGTTTGGATATCACAAGATTTATAATTTGTCCTGGAAATCATGATATTGATAGAAATGCTGATACAAAAATGGATGAAATCGGGATTAAAGGAGGGCTGAATACGGTTGATGATATTAATGATTTCATCAACAATGAAGAGGATAATTATGATAAAATAAATAGGATTAAAGAATATAAAGAGTTTGAAATTGAATTGTATAAATCTATAGTTTCTGATAAATTACATTCTAAATTTAAGTTCTCTTTAATAAGTGAAATTAGAGGTAAAAAAATAGGTGTTTCTTCAATCAATTCTTCTTGGAGATGCTACGGAGATAGTGATAATCAAAATTTACTAATAGGTGAAAATCAGTTGAATGATAATTTTAAGTTCATCAAAGATTGTGATCTTAAAATAGCCTTAGTTCATCATCAATTTGATTGGTTATCAGAAATTGAAAAATCAAATATAAAGAATCATTTTTCAAGCAACTTTAATTTAATATTTAGTGGTCATGTTCATCAAACAGAATCTGAATTTGTAAAAAATGTATCTGGATCCAGTTTAAGATTGATTTCTCCTTCAGGGTTAAATAATATACGAGAGGATAATAAAAATTTTGTAAATGGATTTAGTGTTTTAGATTATGGAGCTGAGAGTATATGTTATTTTTTTAAATATAATCACAAGCTTAAAGAGTTTGTAAAAAATACTGACGTATGTCCAGAAGGGGAATGGATAATAGAAGTTAACTCGTCAAATGCAAATTCAAAAACCTCTGATTTAATTCTTGAAGATGATTTTCATGATTTTTTATATGACAGTGGAGCAAATTTCACTCACAGGAGTAAAAAGTTGTTACTTGATGATATTTATGTTTCTCCTTTTTTAGAACAATTTAGTTTAATTGAGCAAGAAGAGAGGAGTATGTCAACTTCATTAGATAATACTTTTAAAAAAATAATTAATAATGATGTCCCACATCTTATATTCCTTGGAGAAGAGAATAGTGGAAAAACCTCTTTGTGTAAACAATTATTTAAACAATTATTATCAACAGAAAATGTATTACCTGTATACATAAAAGGTAGTGATGTAAAAAAAGTTGCAGATAAGGATATAGAAAATTTAATAAATAGAGAAAGCCGTAAACAGTATAAAAATGATTGGAGTTCTCCAATTCTAAGAAAGGTAATCATAATAGATGATTATAATAACTGCACATTACCTCAGAAAAGCAAGAAGAATTTTTTAAATTATTTACATAATTCAAATTATCAGACAATTGTTACATGGGATGAATTTTTTACATTGAGTGAGCTATTGGAGTCGACATCTGTATCTATTGAAATTTATGAAGTATTAAAATTTGGTGTTAAAAAAAGACTCGAATTAATAAGAAAATGGATTGATTTGGTAGATGAAGATTTTCAAAATGAACAGGAGAAAGAATTTCAAATTAATGAGTTATTCAAAGTTGTTAACTCTGTAATTGGAAAAAATCTAGTTCCTTCTTTACCAATTTATATTCTTACAATACTGCAAGCGAATGAACTAACTAGCCAGACAAATTTTGAGCAAAGCACATTTGGTCATTATTATGATGTACTTATTAAATCTGCAATAGGACAAATAATAAAGGATAATAAAGAAATTGAGAAATATTATTCATATCTATCTGAGCTTTCTTATAAGATATTTTGTGGTGATGATTATAGTTGCGAATTAACAGAAGACTCCTTGATTGATTTTCATAAATTTTTCACAAATCAATATAGATTAAATACTTCCTTTAGGGATGCTATAGAAACTCTTGAGAAAAGTAATCTACTTGTGAAAATTAATGATTCCTATAAGTTTAGATACAAGTATATTTATTTCTATTTTATTGGAAAATACTTATCTGACAATATTGAAGAAGAAGAAGTTAGGGATATTGTAGTGAAATTATCAGATAAGTTGTATCAAACGGAAAGTGCAAATATTTATATCTTTTTATCACATCATAGTAAATCCAAATTTATCATTAATCAAATATTAGAAAGAGCTCAAGAATTATTTATAGATGAAACGGTCATTGGGCTTAATGATGATATAAGTTATATAAATAGTTTAATAGAAAAAACTACAGAGAATCTGGATTTTAACAATAATAGATCTATAGATGAACATAAAACTGAAGAGTATATTGATGTAAATCCAAATATTTCAGAGGATATTACTCAAGAGGATAAAAGTTATGAAATAGATAGTATATCTAAAATAAATAAAGCATTCAAAACTATTGAGATAATGGGATATATTATTAAAAATAGATATGCTTCATTAAAAGGGAATGACAAGGAAGTTTTAGTTGAAGAATTATATAAACTTGGTTTAAGATCTCTAACATTCCTTTTTCGTTCTTTATTAGAAGGAGAAGAATTTATTAAAAATGAAATTATAGATATAATTCGTAAAGATCCTAATTCTACGTTAACAAATAGAGAACGTGAAGGGTTGGCTAAACAATTTATGTTTAATTTATTATATATGGTATCTTATTCAATTTTTAAGAGAATTTCAACATCTATTAGTTCAAAAGATCTAGAAATAACTTTTAGAGATGTGAAATCTAAGTTTTCTGACACAAATAATAACGCAGTAGGTCTGATTGATATGGCTATTATATTTGAATACAGTAAATCTTTCCCAGAAGCAAATGTAGGTGAGTTGGCAAAAGACTTAAAAAGCAATCCTTTTGCATTTTCAATTCTTAGAAGATTAGGTGTCAATTTTATGAGAATGATGCCAATGAAAGAGATTGATCAACAAAAAATAAGTGAGATGCTACATATTTCTATAAAAAACCAAAGATTTATTGGAGCAACTTCTGCTATAAGTAAAAAATCAAATTAACCTTATATAAAGGTTTCAGCTTAATTAAAGATGTCTTTCGAATAGAAAGAGAGAAAGAAAGTACAAGTAGTTATTATAATACTTAACACTCTATAACATACCCTAGAGTCCTTATTTGTATAGATTGTAAAATATGACAGAAACGAACCGTATAGAATATAAAAGAGAGCTTACTAAAGATGTAGATATAGAAAAAGAGGTTATTGCTTTTCTAAACTACCCTGAAGGCGGTATAATTTATATTGGAATAGATAAGGATGGCCTGGTTCTAGGAGTTAACGATTTAGACGGTGATATGCTTAAAATTAAAGACCGTTTAAAAACAAATATTTCACCATCGTGTTTAGGGTTGTTCGATGTGGTTTCAGAAGAAAAAGAAGACAAAAACCTTATCAAAATTATAGTGGCCAGTGGTTCGGAAAAACCATATTACAAACGTAAAAAGGAAATGGCTCCAGAAGGTGCTTTTATCCGTATAGGCACAGCATCCGAGCCTATGCCGCAGCGTATGATAGATGAGCTATTTGCAAAACGAACACGACATTCTATTGGTAAAATAAAATCGAGCAGACAAGAGTTGTCATTCGAACAACTTAAAATTTACTACGAAAGTAAAGGCACAGCACTCAATAAAAACTTTGCTAGAAACTTAGAGCTATTAACTGAAGATGGTACATATAATTATGTAGCGTATTTAATGGCAGACGAAAACGGAAATTCTGTAAAGCTTGCCAAGTACAAAGGTGCTAATCGTGTAGATTTAATAGAAAATGAAGAATATGGTTATGTGTCGCTTATTAAGTCTACTAACAATATTTTGAATAAACTGGATATTGAAAACACAACAACAACCAAAATAACGGCTAAAGAGCGAGAAAGTTTACGTTTATGGAATCCTATTGCTATAAGAGAAGCAGTTTTAAATGCCTTTGTACATAACGATTATACCACCGAGTTACCACCCAAATTTGAAATTTTTTCGGACCGATTAGAAATTACCTCTACCGGTGGTTTACCAAATGGATTAAGTCAGGACGAATTCTTTGAAGGGTTTTCTGTGCCAAGGAATAAAGAACTGATGCGCATCTATAAAGATATAGGATTGGTAGAACAGTTAGGTTCCGGAATACCACGGATATTAGAAACTTACGACAGGAGTTGCTTTAAGTTTTCGGAACACTTTTTACGAATGACATTTCCTAAATCTAAAGCTAGCGACCAAGTCACCGAGCAAGTTACCGAGCAAGTCACCGAGCAAGTCGAAAACCTTCTAGCCGTAATGGATAAAGTATATAGCAGGAATGAATTAATGGAGAAATTAAGCCTATCACATCGCGAATATTTTCGTTCTACCTACATACTGCCAGCACTCGAACAAGGTTTGATTCAAATGACAATACCAGATAAACCGAGCAGCAGTAAGCAGAAATATAAGTTAACTGAGAAAGGAATAAAGACTAAAAGCCAATGAAATTTACTGAAGCGCAATTAGAGCAAGCATTTATCGAATTATTAGGCCAACAAGGTATTCCACATGTGTTGGGTGGTTCCATTCCGCGAACCGACCAAGAGGTTTTACTTAAAGACGATTTAAAAGCCTTCTTGCTCAATCAATATAAAAGTGACCACTTAACAGCATCGGAAGCCAATCAGATTATAAGACAACTGGAAATTTATTCAGCTTCTGATTTGTATGAAAGTAACAAAGCCATTATGAAAATGGTGTCTGATGGGTTTGCTTTAAAACGTGAAGATCGTTCTAAAAAAGATGTGTGGATTTACTTAATTGATTATTCAGAATATAACAACAACACCTATAAAATAGTAAACCAGTTAGAGATAACAGGGTACGAAAAGCGGATTCCGGATGGTGTTTTATATATCAACGGATTGCCATTAGTGGTGCTTGAATTTAAGAGTGCTATACGTGATAACACAGCCATTCATGACGCCTACGTACAATTAACAACACGTTACAAACGTGATATTCCAGAGCTGTTTAAATACAATGCATTTTGTGTGATTAGCGATGGCGTAAATAGTAAATCGGGATCATTTTTTGCACCTTATGAATTCTTTTATGCCTGGAGAGCAGAATCGGACAGACATTTTTTTATAGATAAAAAAGAAACCGATGGCATAAACAGTATGCTGTCTATGATTAAGGGCTTGTTTAATCAAACCGATTTGCGAAATGTTATTAAGAATTTTATTTTTATTCCTGATACGTCCAAAAAAGATGAAAAAATAGTGTGTCGCTATCCGCAGTATTATGCAGCAAGTAAGCTTGTGGAAAACATTAAGCGCCACCAGAAACCTGATGGAGATGGAAAAGGTGGAACCTATTTTGGAGCCACGGGTTGCGGTAAAAGTTACACCATGTTATTCTTAACACGCTTACTCATGAAGGGCGTGTATTTTTCAAGCCCAACCATTATTCTTATTACAGACAGGACAGATTTAGACGATCAGTTATCATCCCAATTTACAAACGCGAAAGGCTTTATTGGCGATCAGAATGTAATAAGTGTTGAAAGCAGAAAAGAACTAAGAACGTTACTGCAAGGCCGTAAAAGTGGCGGTGTGTTTTTAACAACTATTCATAAATTTTCTGAAGATACAGAGCTGTTAACAGAACGCACCAATGTGATTTGTATTTCGGATGAAGCCCATAGAAGTCAAATTAATTTAGATCAAAAAATAAAAGTCACCGAAACCGGAGTTGAAAAAACCTATGGTTTCGCTAAATATTTACACGATTCTCTTCCGAATGCAACCTATGTAGGTTTTACAGGAACACCTATAGATGCTACCTTAGATGTCTTTGGAGATATTATAGATTCCTATACTATGACGGAATCTGTAAAGGATGAAATCACGGTGCGGATTGTGTACGAGGGACGCGCAGCAAAAGTAGCCTTGGAAAATAGTAAACTTTACGAAATTGAGGAATACTACCGTCAGGTAGCAGAAGATGGAGCAAATGAATATCAAATAGAAGAAAGTAAAAAAGCATCTGCCAATATGAATGTTATTATTGGAGATCCTGAACGCTTAAAAGCCGTTGCAGACGATTTTGTAACCCATTACGAAAAACGAATTGAAGAAGGTGCAACCGTAAAAGGCAAGGCTTTATTTGTGTGCAGCAGTAGACCAATTGCTTTTGAAGTGTATAAAGAAATTATTGCTTTACGCCCTGAATGGGCTGTTATAAACACCTGTGAAGAAGGTGCAGAACTTTCCGATAAAGAACAGAAAGAAATTAAACCTATGGCTCGTGTTCAAATGATTATGACCAGAGGTAAAGATGATCCTAAAGCGATGTATGATGCCTTAGGGACCAAAGAAGACAGGAAGGAATTAGATCGACAGTTTAAAAATGAAAAATCTAATTTTAAAATAGCGATTGTTGTCGATATGTGGCTAACAGGGTTCGATGTACCATTCTTAGATACTATATACATTGATAAACCTATACAACAGCATAATCTAATCCAAACCATTTCTAGGGTTAATAGAAAATTCGCTGGAAAGTCAAAAGGTTTGGTAGTCGATTATATCGGTATTAAAAGTGCCATGAATAAAGCGTTAAAACAGTATTCACAAGTCGATAGTAATAATTTTGAAGACATAGCAAAGTCTGTTACTATTACTAAAGACCAGTTAGATTTGCTAGGCAGAATGTTCCACACCTTTGATGACACACCTTATTTTACGGGTCAATCTTTAAAACAATTAGATTGCCTAAATAAAGGTGCCGAATTTGTACAACTTACGGAACAGCAAGAAAAGCGTTTTATGGGATTGGTGAAGCGATTAAAATCTGCTTATGATATTTGCTGTGGAAGTGAAGAATTTGAGGAATTTGAACGTGATCATATTCATTTTTATTTAGCCATACGATCGATTGTTTTTAAACTGACCAAAGGTAATGTCCCTGATACAGCACAAATGAATGCTAGAGTGCGTGAAATGGTTCAGGAAGCAATAAAGAGTGATGGTGTAGAAGAACTATTTAAATTAGGCGATAGCAAGGATGCTCAGGTAGATCTTTTTGATGCCGATTATTTAAATAAGATTGATAAAATTAAATTACCAAACACTAAGATTAAGTTGTTACAACAGCTATTATCTAAAGCAATTGGTGAATTTAAAAAAGTGAATAAAACCAAGGCCATTGATTTTTCTAAAAAAATGAAAACCTTAGTTGATAGCTACAATGAACGTAAAGCAGATGTATTACAGAGTGAAGTTTTAGAAGATTTCACAGATGAAATCATCAATTTATATCACGAGTTGGTTAAAGAAAAAGAATCCTTTTCTAATCTAGGAATCGATTTTGAAGAGAAAGCCTTTTATGATATTTTAAAATCACTTTGCGTAAAATATGATTTTGACTATCCAGAAGATAAATTACTCAATTTGTCTAAGAAGGTTAAAATAGTGGTTGACGACAAAGCAAAATACACAGACTGGAACCAACGTGCAGATATTAAAGCTGAATTAAAAGTAGACTTAATAATTCTACTTGCAGAAAATGGCTATCCTCCTATTGATAAAGACGAAGTGTACAAGGAGATTTTTGAGCAGGCAGAGAATTTTAAGAAATATAGTAAGTAAAAATATTTAATTAATAGATGCAGACACTTTTTGTAATAGGGAATGGTTTTGATATAAACCTAGGTATGAAAACGAGATATTTTGATTTTTTTAAGTTTTATAAGGGGGTAGAATCAGACAGTGAATTAGTAAATAAATTAAAAAATGAAATTTCTACTGATATTGAAAATTGGGCAGATTTAGAGCTTGCTTTTGGACAATATACAGCAAGGTTAAATAATTTAGAAGAATTTGAAGAGGTTTATGAAGATTTAAGTGATAATTTAAAAGATTACTTAGAATCAGTTGAGAATGGTTTTAATTATGAAAATTTAGATCTGAAAAAAGTGCCAGAATACCTTTGTCACCCTGAAAAATTTCTATTACCTAAAAATAAAAATGAAGTGTCTAAATGGAAAAGTGAGTGGACAAATCATTCATGGAGTATTAACGTTATTTCCTTAAACTACACTTGTTCACTTGAAAAATTACTCGGAGATAAACAGATAGGTACTCAAATAGGTACGCATCATAATAGTGCTCCTATAAAATTCGGTCAAATCGAACATATTCATGGTTATTTAAATAAAAGGATGATTTTGGGTGTAAACGATGTTAGTCAAATTGCTAACGTCTCGTTTCAAGAAGATGAAGATATTATAAATGCAATTGTCAAGGACGATTGTAATAAAGCATATAGACATACTTTAGAAGAAAAATGTAAAAAATGGATTAGCTCTTCTCAATTAATCTGTTTGTTTGGTAGTTCTATTGGGGAAACAGATAAGTTGTGGTGGGAACTTATTGGAGAAAAATTAAAAAGTAATTCAAAGTTAATAATTTTTGATGTGTCAGAGGTTTTACGGATCAAGCCTAATTGTTGTGTTTATGCAAAAATAGTAGTTAATCTAAAGAGGAAGAAATCTACATTTTTCACACCTCTAAACTGTGCTCTAAAAGCCTTAATTTTAGCATTGAAAGATTCCG
>NZ_JAWQUN010000036.1:0-25602 GCF_033447105.1 Formosa sejongensis | reverse complement strand
TTACAATCAAGGTCGGTTTTAAATCGATCAGAAAACTCTAGAAGATTTTGACCTGTAAATATGTTCATGTTTTAATGTGTTTCTTAGGTTTAAAGATAAGTATTTATATACTGACCTCTATAAACTTTTTTCTAATTCTGCTTTTTTCTCTTTCTTTAGTATATTTTCTACTTTTTCTATTCCAGTCGCAATATCAAAAATTCTTGGTAAAGCATCTCTGTATCTCGATTCATTTTGTTTATCAAAAAAAATGCGTTGTGAATTTGTTATAAGGTCTTGGGAAATAGTGTTAAACATTAAAAAATAGCGTAATGATATTTTAGAACCTACTTTAATATTGTTACTACCGTAACCAATAGGAAATGAGACTGATTTATCTATGTTAAATTCCGTTTCTATTAGTGATTTTATATTTTCATCTGTATTATTTGATTCAGGAAATTCTTTAGGAATTTCACCAATTGAGGAAAAATAATATTCATTAGAAACATTGCCCTCAAATAATGCTTTTCTTCCAATAGTATATTTTTTGTCATTTATATTTATCAGTATACCATACCAAGAAATATTTTCATTAATCATACTTTCAGAAATTGTTGATTTACTTGAAAAATAACAATAATCTATTATTTCTAAAATAGCTGTTTTCCCTGTATTACTATCCCCTGTAATTACATTGACCTTATTTGGTTTAAATATTAATTCTCTTTTTTTTCCATTCTTAAGCCAAAGAATAATTTTTTCAATGTTATATTTCATAATTCTATTCTAAGGTTTAAGTATAGTTTTTCAATGCTTTCATTTAGTAACTTAGAAACATTCTGTGATGCAGTATTGATTTTTTCTGCTCTTTTACCCATTGATTTCTTATACTGGAAAGATTGTTTATTCACTAATTTATCATCAAGTATTGATATTTGATTAGTTTCAATTAAAAGTTGAATTGCATTTATAGAATTGGTTAAAGAATCGTAATATCTTTTATTAAAATTTGAAAATAGAGGTGTTTTTTCTGATATTAATTTTTCTATACTTTTTATTTCAGTTGTTTTTCTTGATAAGTGAGCTGTTAACGCTTTACTTGTAAATAAAGGCATAATAAGTAATGCTTTTGACAAGGACAACTCTTTAGACAAAGACAAAACAGAGTTTATAGCAATTGATGTAATACCAATGTTATTATAATTTTCTAAATTCATTTTTTATGTTTTTCCCAATCTTTTTTCCATCCAATTTGAGGAATATCTGATAGATAATAAAACTCACCATTACTCAATTCTGTTCCTAATTCTTGACCATCAATTTTAAGATTTTCTTCTCTTAAATAATTTATTATATCCAAACTAGAATCATCATTAAAATCTGATTTATTAGTCAATGCTCTAAATTTATTAGACCATTTCAATTCAGCTTCATCTCTATAATGTTTAATTTCTTCTATTGTGATTTCTCCTTCAGTATACCATTTAGCTATATTATTCTCTAATTTAAGTTTAAATCGCGTGAATTTAGCCATCAAATCTATCTCGTCAATGTTGATGTCGTTAATTTCTAATAACTGTTTGATGAATATTTGATTTTCTAATTTATCTGGTAAATCAATAGTTAGAGGTACAACCTGTAATCGTTCACTTCGAGCATTATTAAAATACTTTCTATATTTTTTATAAAAGTCATCAAAGTTTATTTGAATTTTATTGCCTGTTTTAATTGTAATAAAATTATCTTCTCTTATTTTTGAATCAATTTTTGAGAAAACATCATCAATTTTATCTTTTGAAATTAACTTCGTTTCTATTGCGTCTTTACAATTTTTAAATATTTCATCTTCCCCAAGTTCAAAAGAAATTTTCAAGACATATTGATTAAGGACATCCATGTCTAGTAATAAAAACTCTTCAATGTAACTTTTGAGTTTATCATCTTTTGAGTTTTCCTTAAACTCATTGATTTTTTTTATAAAATCACTAATAGTAATTCTCTTGTTTTGTAACTTTTCTATGTTATCAATGATTTGATTTTTAGAGTCATAATTTTTATTACTCCTCATTACAAAATGAGATTTATGCACAAACTTCAATTGTGATTTTATTTCTTTTCGGTCATCGTTTTCATCACTTATGACTTTCGTCCAATTATAAAGTGTTTTCCATAAATCAATATCAGAGGCGGTCATGTTTTTTATATCTCCTTTCTTGTTTTTTTGAACAGAGTGTTTAACCTGATAAAAAATATTAATATCATTTTCTATCTCAGTATGTACATCATCTTTCACTTCTAATCCAACAGATTCACCTTTATTTAAAGTTAATAATTTCCATAAGAAAAAGTAGTATTGAAATTCGAATCCAATTGATTTTGTTTCGGCTCCCGTTTTCTCAACATGTGTTTTATTACTCATCAAATTTGTTTGATTAACTCTAATAATATCTTAACTACATAAACTCAAATATAACATTTTCTAAAAACCTAGACTCCATTTAACCAACTGTATTTTAACATAATAATATTGTGACCCTAAAACAAGTTCAAGATGACGTTCGTGCTATAAAACAGCAGTAAACAAAAAAGCGTAAGCCAAATATGACTTACGCTTAATAGCTAATATTTAAATTAAGGGGATTATTTTGTATACGCTCCCGAGGAATATGTTAATTCGTAACTGTGGGTATAAATTTCGAAAACAATTCCGAAAGGATCTTCAACATAACACATTTTAAAAGGTTTTTCACCTGGATAATATGCCCTGATAGGCATACGTTGTTTCCCTCCGTAAGCGACGATTTTATCAATTAAATCTTCAATGTTTGGATCTTGAATACTAAAGTGAAATAATCCTGTATTAAACGGACTAAATTCTGGTGCTTCTTTAACGCCGTGAGGAAAAGAGAAAATCTCTATACCAACACCATCTGAAGTTGATAAATGTGCGATTTCAAATTCCTCCCAGTCTTCACCAAAAACATCGATACACATCATTCCAATGGCTGTATTTTTTTCTTTTTTAATGGTTGAAGGTTCCATAATCGTGTACCATCCCATAACTTCTGTATAAAATTTTACAGCTTTAAGAATATCTGGAACAGTGATTCCTATATGTGAAAATGATTTTGGATAATCTTGTTTTGTTGACATAATATCTTATTTGGATTGCAAATTTAGTCTACATTTACATATTAGGCAAGTACTTACAAAATTGTACTATAGTTACCTAAATGAGTAAAATACTGATTTTAAATAAAATATAATTAAAAATTGAATACAAATAATAAATGTCCGCTTAATTATACCATGAATTTAATAGGCACAAAATGGAAACCGCTGGTTTTATTCCATTTGTTAAAAGGCGGCTTACGTTCCGGAGTTTTACAAAAACATATTGAAGGGATTTCGAACAAAATGTTTACACAAACCGTTCGCGAATTAGAAAAAGATGGACTTGTGTCTAGAAAAGTATTTCCAGTTGTACCTCCTCACGTAGAATATACCTTAACGGAAAGAGGATTATCCCTAGAACCCATTTTAAGAGGATTGGATGCTTGGGGATTGGAAGATCTTAAAGAGAAATAGACTGGTTGAAAAACAAAAAATCACAATCGGTTATAATTGGGATTTCATAGTATGGCTACATGTTTTATTCTTTTACAAAACGCTTATTTACTCCGTTTAATTTCTATATATAAAACCTTTTGAAAGTTTAGAACTTTCACAAACTCATCATTAGCATTAGTAACTTTTTTTTATCTAAATATTTATATTCCATTTTGAAAAGTTGGAATGTTTTAAAATTATTGTTGTTCGACATAACTCTAATTAGCTCATATTTCTTTTCATAAATATGCGATAGGTGTTTAAATCACATTAGGACTTTTGTGACATAAGTAAAAAAAAAATGAAATACGACTAGATCAATGCTTTGCTTCTATTTCGCCAATCGTAAAGCTGCTGCAAATGCATTATCAAAAGCACTCTCTTCTACTGCCTTTGCTGCTTCTTCAACATCGTATTCGGCGCGTTTAAACGTCACTGTAATGGCATCGGGTTTAGACGACAAGGTAGATTGATCCAGTTCTAAAATAGCATAACAAATTCTAGGATCCCCGTCTTTTGGCTTTCCTACAGAACCAATATTAACCACGTGTTTGTAAGCGTTACCATTTTTAATTACACGATGAAACGGTTTATGTGTATGCCCGCATAATAACACATCTGCCTGATATAAATCCATCATATCTAAAACCTCCTGTTCTGGATAATCTGCAACCATATAATCGTTTATAGCCTTGACACTGCCGTGCACCATTAAAAGATTAAACGGCTCGTTATTCGTATTAAATTCTAGTTTTAAATGTCTAGGAAGATTAATTAAATAACGTCTATTGTCTTCGCTTATCATGGTTCTAGTTAAGCCTTTATTAGAAGGTTCTGCCTCTTTGTTTATAGGTTTTAGTAAGGCCTCATCATGATTTCCCATAATTGTAGGGATGTATCTTTTTCTAATTTCATGAACCACTTCATTAGGCCAAACATTGTAACCAACCAAATCTCCTAAGCAATATATCGCATCTACGTGTTCTGTTTCTACATCCTTAAAAAAAGCTTCAAGGGCTGGTAAATTGGCGTGTATATCCGAAAAGAAAGCTATTTTCATGTCAGTCGTATTTATAATATAATGTTCTATACTTTCAAATATAATATTTTACAACATAGCGTATGTTTAGACCATATTAATTTTTGGATTATTTAAATTTCAAAAAAAATGAAATCCGCATTCTATTCCATATAAAAAAGCATTTTAATAGCTTAAATATTTAGGTAGTCCTTTCTTATGATTTAAAAAAAACCTACTATTTTGAGATGAAAAGAATCTGATGAAACACCAATAGTTTGTTTTTATTTACTAAGTTTATAACTCCTCCCCAACACGCCTATTAAAGAAATTATTCTAGCATATTAGAACACAACAAATGATTCAATCTTATAAGCAAAAGCCCTTACTTAAGGATGCCTACGATACGATTATTATTGGCTCTGGAATGGGAGGCCTTTCCACAGCTGCTATTTTAGCAAAAGAAGGTCAGAGAGTACTCATCTTAGAAAAACACTATACTGCTGGTGGGTTTACTCATGTGTTTAAGCGTAAAGGTTACGAATGGGATGTGGGTATACATTATGTTGGAGAAATGCAACGTGACACTAGTGTGTTAAAAAAACTGTTTGATTATATCACGAACGGGGAATTAAAATGGGCAGATATGGGAGATGTCTATGACCGTGTGGTTATAGGAGAAAAACATTATGATTTTGTAAAAGGCGTTGCTAATTTTAAAACCCAAATGATTTCTTATTTCCCTGAAGAAGAACAGGCGATTCATGCCTATGTAGATTTGGTTTTTAAGGCCGTAAAAACAAGCAAGAGGTTTTATATGAGTAAGGTTATTCCCCCCTTTTGGAATACCTTATTTGGATCATTTCTTAAACGTCCGTTTTACCACTATTCCGATAAAACAACCTACGAAGTTCTGAGCGCTTTAACCGCCAACAAAACCTTAATAAAAGTACTTACCGCTCAATATGGCGATTATGGTTTAACACCTAAACGAAGTAGTTTTGCCATGCATGCATCTGTAGTTCGTCATTATTTTGATGGTGGAAGTTTTCCCGTTGGAGGATCTTCAGAAATTGTAAAAAAAATAGACCCTATAATTACAAGCAGTGGCGGTACCATTTTGGTGAGTGCTGAAGTTGAAGAAGTTATTATTGAAAAGAATATGGCTGTTGGTGTTCGTATGGCCGATGGAAAGGAATTTCGAGCAAAGAATATTGTTAGTAATGCAGGTGTCATGACAACCTACCACAAGTTATTACCTTTAAAAACGATAAAAAAACACCGCCTACAAGAACAGTTACAAACTGTAAATCGATCGGTAGCACATGTAAGTTTATATATTGGTTTAAACGGCAGTCCCGAAGAACTTGGTATTCCGAAAACTAATTATTGGATCTACCCTAAAGAAGGCGATCACGATAGTAGTGTTAAAGATTACCTAGAAGATATATCTCGCCCTTTTCCGTTAGTATATTTATCTTTTCCTTCTGCTAAAGATCCAGATTGGAGCAATCGTTATCCTGGAAAAAGCACTATAGATGTTATTACGTTAATCCCTTACGAAACCTTTGCTAAATGGTCAGGTACTTCGTGGAAAAAAAGAGGTGATAAATACGAAGCTAAAAAGGAAGAACTTTCACAACGTTTATTACAAGAAGTTTACAAACAGTTACCGCAAGTTGAAGGTAAAATTAATTGTTACGAACTGTCATCTCCTCTTACCACCCAACATTTTGTGAATTATGAAAAGGGAGAAATTTATGGTTTAGACCATAGTCCGTCACGTTACAGACAATCCTTTTTAAAACCTAAAACACCTATCAAAAACTTTTATCTTACGGGTCAAGATATAGTAACGGCTGGTATTGGAGGCGCACTATTCTCTGGCGTATTAACATGCTTGGCCATTACTGGGAAAAACATACTTAAAAAGGTGTAGGTTGGTTTTATGATCTAGATTAACGCACCAAAACCCTACAAAAACAGATTTCGCGTGAGTGCTTTGCTCCCATTCCATTGCATTTATGTTTGACTTTAATTTACTAAATTAGTCACATAAAAAAATTAATAACCTCAACATAAAAGCACTGTTCATAATTAAAAACACGAATCTTATGAAAAAATTATACATGTTATGCTTTCTCTTTCTTGTCTTTGGCTTCCAATCTCATGCTCAAATATTTGAAGTGAGCTATCCTTCAGACCTTTTGAAGAAGCCTTTTTCTGGGGAAATTCTGCTCTACTTATCTAAGGAAAACAAATCCCCAAAAGATATTTTTGTTGGACTAGAATTAACGCCAGTTTACAGACTAAGTGTCTCCAATTTAAAAGCCAATGAAAATGCGATTTTTAATGATAAGGCCATTTCTTATCCTGTTGAATTATCTAATATTGAAAGAGGAGCGTATTATGTTCAGGCAGTATTCGATTTAAATCTAGGTGATTCCAATATTGGCTCAAGTAGTGGTAATATCTATTCGACACCAATTCGTGTTAATCTCACGAAAAACTTCGACACTGTTTTTAAGATTAAAGCAGATAAGGTCATACCAACTGTACCATTTAAAAATACTGAATTTTTAAAAGAATTAAGTGTAAAATCTGAGTTATTAAGTGCGTTCCATAATAAAGACATATTTGTAAATGCAGCTGTAAGTTTACCAAAAGGATATTACGAAAACTCAAATAAAACATATCCTGTTATTTTTTCCACTTTTGGTTTTGGAGGTAATTATAAAATACATTCTGGCCACGACACCTATTTACAACAACTCGGAGACCAACCTACTATAGTGGTCTATTTAGACGGAAAATGTTCCGAAGGACACTCGACTTATGCAAACAGCGATGTTAATGGTCCCTGGGGAGATGCGCTGACTACAGAGTTTATTCCTGCCCTACACAAAAAATATCGTACTAGCAATGCTAATTTTTTATTCGGACATAGTAGCGGAGGCTGGACCAGTTTATGGTTGCAAATTAACTATCCAAAAGTGTTTTCTGGGGCTTGGTCTAGTGCGCCAGATCAAGTTGATTTTAGAAATTATCAAAACAAAGATATCTACACTGCTGAAAATATGTTTTATGATAAAAACGGTAATTTACTAGCAGATGTTACTATAGCCGGTAGAATTCCGATTATTAGTGCAAAAGATTTTTATGGTACCGAGAATGTAGTTTACAGAGGTTCACAGATGCGTTCTTTTGATGCTGTTTTTGGAGGATATGATGCCGATGGAAATCGGATACGATTAGTAAATATGCCTAGTGGCGCTATAAATAAAGATGCACTTTCGCTTTGGGAAAGATATGATTTATCTATTATTTTATCGGAAAACTGGGGAACCCTAAAGGACGATCTTAATGATAAAATTAGAATCTCGGTTGGGACGAGTGATAACTTTTATTTAAACCACTCCGTTAAACTTTTAGAGGAAGAAATGAATACTTTAGATGCTAATATCGCATTTGAATATTATCCAGGTGACCATTTTACACTTTTTACAGATGAATATAGAGCTGATGGTGTAGCATTTTTGGAGCAGTGTTATAAAAACTGGTTGATAAAAAATAAATAAGCTTTTCGGTCTAAGGATTTCATTCTAAATTCATTTACAAAGAACACCACTTTAATGGTTGTCTAGAAAAGGTAACACCAACGTATTTAAAGACGTCTCTAGTAAACATTACAAGACTGAACATATTATAAAACAAAAAAAGCCGAACATCTGTTCGGCTTTTTTATATTGAAAATTTTAGCGTTTTAGAAATTAAATCCTAAACGTAATTCAGGACCAAACGTATCTACATCGTAAACAAAATAATCTTGTCCGCTACCAGTTACGTAATCTATACTAATATATCTATATCCAAGAGATGCAGAAAACAAGTCTGAAAACTGATATCCCGCTTCTCCTTGTAATTGCCAAGTCAGTTTAGAACCTATTCCAAAACCTCCAATATCTGCTCTAATGTTCGCAATAAATTTATCTTTTATAACATGATTAGAACGCACTATTATAATTGGGTCAACCCAAGTTTCAGTCAAATCAGGATTGTGGCTTTCACCGGTTACTAAATCAATATTAGCTTCTGCACCAATACTAACTAATCGCATTCCTACACCCGCTTCAAGCATTGGTAAAAAGCGTCTAAATCCTGCAAGTTCCCAAATGGTCTCTGTAACATCTATGTCTGCTTTTTCCACTAATCTATCTGGAGTAGCATCCTGACCAAGTTTCATATAAACAAAATCTGAAGTAATAGCCCAATCAGCATTTCTTGCTTCTAAATAAAGCATAGCTCCCATTTCTAGATTGTTAAAGATATCACTAGTGTTAGCATCAATTCCTAAAGAAGGAAGATTTTCGCGTATTTGTGTGTCTCCTTTCATATTTGGAAACATTAAATAAGGTTGAACTAAATAACTCCAAGAAGAGCTTTTAGTTTCAGAAGTAGCAACTGTTGTATCTTGTGCTGCAACAAATAAACTGCTAAATAAGAAGCAGGCTAGAGTAATTTTTTTAATCATTTTTATAATATTTAAAAAGTAAAACGTATGAGATTAATTTTAAAAACCAAAAACTAATACTAGGATAAAGATATATTAATTAATGTATTTTTATTAGCTAATACTAGAGTTTTTTAGTCTAATTGGATTTTGTAAAAAACGAGCGTTTTAAATTTAAAATTTTATTTGCTATAATTTAATATGTTGTTTTTAATTGCTGAAATTTTATAGCGATGCGTTCAAAAAAAGGGATGCATTCTTAATTTATTTAAAATTAGAAACGCATCCCTTTTCTCATACTATTGTAACTTAATTATTCCAATTCGAAAGGATAAACAATTCTCCAATCCTTTTTCATATCAATAATTGTCCAACCCTTTTCATTCGCCTCATCAAGCCCTTTGTCCAAACGACCAATATGTGACTCTCTATCGTAAGACCATTCTCTTTCATTATCGGTATGATGTAAATAAAGTTGAAAAGAAAGATATTTATTAGAATCTGTATACTGTAACATGGGTAAATCTCCATCTGAATTCCCAGAAGCAAATACAGGTTTTCTTCCTATAAATTTATTTATACCTACTGGTTTCCCATTTCCGTCATCAATAAAATCAATTTTGGGTAAACGTTTAATTATAGGCTCTCCGCTATTATAATCAAATTCGGTAGCGATGCTACTTCCTACTACTTGATCTTTTGGAATACCATAAACGTGTTCTACCCAAGGTCTCATAAACTCAATACCACCACCAGAAACAATAAAGGTTTTAAAATCGTTAGCTCTTAAATAATCTAATAATTCTAACATGGGCTGAAAAACCAATTCGGTATATGGTCTATCAAAACGGGGGTGTTTAGCAGTCGCGATCCAATCTGTTACTATTTGCTCAAATTCTGCAGTGTTCACTCCGACATGCGAAGCCATTATTATTTCAAGAATCCCATGTTCTCCTGAAGCTGCTAATGTATTTAAATCACCATCTAAAGCGGCTTTAAAAGGTTGTTTATTTTTCCATTCAGGATGTTCTGGAGCCAGAGCTTTTACACGATCCATAGCAAAAAGCAATTGAAAATAAGCGGGTTGCTCAGACCATAAGTTTCCATCATTATCAAATGTAGCAATACGGTCTACAATAGGAATAAAATTTTGACTTTCGTTATTTGTAACATCAGTAACATAGCTTATAATTGCGCGTTTTGTTGCACCTTCACTCCAAGAAGGTAGAGGATCTGTAACTATAATCTCAGTTTCAATATCGCCAATTTCTACGAGTTCCGTATTTTCTTTTTTACAAGCTGTTATAAATAAGAAAGAAAAAACAAGGCTTAATAATATGTGCTTTTTCATAGTCTATTGTATTTAAGATAAGAAAGGCAGGCTTTTGTCCTGCCTTTCTTGATAAGTGTGTGTTTTAATGACTTCCTGCAGATTTTAAAGACTCCATAGTATCTCCTAAATTAAAGCTTGCTGCTTTCATTCTTGGAGGATATTCTTTAAATGTTGCAATAAACTGACCTACATAATCGGAGGCGGGCAACAATAAATACACGTGATCAAGATACCAGTCCCAATACGTATTAGAGGTTGTCGTAGCAAATTCGTAAGGATCTCTTCTTAAATTATATAACCAAGGTATTCTTGTCGTTACCATTGGTCTTGACCATGTATCTAAAGTTCCTGGAGAATCTTGGTGCATAAATGTTACTTTCCAATCATGGAAACGTAAAGCCATTAATTCACCATCATCTGAAAAGTAGAACAATTCTTTACGTGGACCTGTTTTTTCTTTACCAGTTAAATATGGTAACATATTATAGCCATCTAAATGAACTTTATATGAGCGTCCGTTTTCAGTAACACCTTTCAATAATTCTGCTTTAATGTTTGGATTACCAGCAATAGCTACATATGTTGGAAACCAATCCATTCCTGAAACGATTTCATTTGAAACAGAACCTGCTTCAATTTTTCCTGGCCAACGCACCATTGATGGTGTTCTCCAACCACCTTCCCAGTTGGTATTTTTCTCTCCTCTAAAAGGATTAACACCAGCATCTGGCCATGTGTTTTTGTGTGGACCATTATCTGTACCGTATTGTACAATGGTGTTGTCTGCAACTCCTAATTCATCTAATAAATCTAATAGTTCTCCAACATGCATATCATGTTCAACCATACCATCTCCATATTCATTCTGACCAGAAATACCGCGATTAGATGCTTTTACATGCGTTCTAAAGTGCATACGTGTGCCATTCCACCAAACAAAAAATGGAGTCCCTGAAGACACTGCATTTCTAATGAATTTTTTTGCCGCAGCAACAGTTTCATCATCAATGGTTTCCATACGTTTTTTCGTTAATGGCCCTGTATCTTCTATACGTCCATCTGAATGTGAATGGATGACTCCACGTGGACCATAATTTTTCTTAAAATTCGGATATAGGGCTGGATCTGGATAATCTTCTAATTCTGGTTCTTCTTCTGCATTTAAATGATATAAATTCCCGAAGAACTCATCAAAACCATGGTTAGTTGGTAACATGTGGTCAAGATCTCCAAGGTGGTTTTTCCCAAATTGTCCCGTTGTATACCCCAATGGTTTAAGCATCTCTGAAATTGTTGGGTCTTTTTCTGAAATCCCCTCTTTGGCTCCTGGCATTCCTACCTTACTTAATCCCGTTCTTAAAACACTCTGTCCGGTGATAAAAGAAGAACGTCCAGCTGTACAACTTTGTTCCGAGTAATAATCGGTAAAAATCATACCTTCGTCCGCAACACGATCAATGTTTGGAGTTCTATATCCTACTAGCCCCATAGTATAGGCGCTAATATTAGATTGTCCGATGTCGTCTCCCCAAATAACTAAAATATTTGGTTTTTTTTGTGAAATTGATAATAGCGGAATAAGCATAAATAATATTCCAAGTGTTAGTTTTTTCATATGTATTGGTTTTTAATTAGTATTCGTTTTTATAAAACTAAGGTTTTAATTATATTTATTGATGATTAGACATTACTATTTCCACATAAAACACTGATTTATAACACAAAAAGAACATTTCACCTTACAACCTGCTTGTTATATTTCGAATAAATTAGACAAAGCTATTTCTTTGTATTTACCTAAACCAATTCCGTTTATAGGTATGTTTTTAAATTGTCTGAGATGTGGGTTCACCGTTTGAAATTTTACATTGTTTTTATAAATTAAAATAATATAGAGTTATATCATAACCTTCGCTTATCCCATGGTAAGAAATAAATCACTATTTTAGTACGTAAAATTTAGTTGCTTAATGGACTAACTTAGAATTATCTAAACGAAATACTTTAAAGCCAACGCACACTATTTTTTCACAACACCATAGTGCAACATCAGTTAAAAACGAATTAAAGAGCACACTACATTGATGAAATATATAAAACATCTGATTTCCTTCTTTCTGATTTTTGGTCTGACGGTTACCGAATGTTCTATATATTCTCAACCACAAATTTCCACCTACCATCACGTTTCTAATGTTCATAACAAAACAGACTTTGGGCAAAAATATTCGAAACTATTTATTTACGGTCAACAACTGTTCCCTGAAAACAGTTGTGTTTCTTTAATTTCATACCGACATCTAGGGGACGTGTATAGTTCTAAAATGCTAACCGTTTTAAAATTACAAGTTCCTATTTACAAAAGCATAACTGCCACGGTTATTCAGCATATCTTTTTAAATAAAACAATCCATTCAAGTACTCCATATCCAAGTTTATACATCGCATAACGATTTCTCGCTATGCGTCTATGTAGGTCACTGCATAAAATGATAATACATATGTCTAATCATTTATTATTACTATCATGTATAAACACAAGAAAAAAACCTGTTTGGAGACATCCAAACACATAATCTATTGGATAAAAAGAAAGTTTATTTTAGTTATCGCTGCGGTTATGCTTGGCATGTCTAATGCTATGTACCATGAAGATCACACGATTTCTGGAAATCAGATTCATACGGAACAAGAAGATAAAAAAGAATAGAACAACAGCCGTTTTATATATTAATTTCTAAAATTCCACAGTCAGTTCGCGTGTTTCTAAATACTAATTCCGCATCTGAAAAATGCGTATATTTCACTCGAACTGACACTTTTAGTAAATTAAAAAACGGCTTAAATACAGTATATGTAGTGCTTTACATTTTTTAAAACCTATCTAATTCTGATAAAATTTCAGAAAAGGCTGGACGCATTGCAACATCTACAAGTGAGCAATCAGCAATTACTTTTTGCCATGTATTACGGACTTTAATATCCAGTACTTGATCAGGAACAAGACCTAATACATCTTCTAATAAACATCCAAAAGCACGTACTTCAACACGCTCAATAGTAGGTGCAAGATTCGAATTAACATCATAAAAAGTTGCGGCACCAAAATCGCCCAAGAGACAATCGGCTGTAGTATTTATCAAAATATTGTGTGCATACAAATCGCCATGATTAATACCTTTACGATGTAACTGAGTGCACACGGAAGCGATACTTTTTGCGATTTTCAGCACCTCTGCTGCATTAAAAACAGATTCGTCATCGAAGACATCTCGCGTGCAAGACACCATACTTGGCGGGTTGCCCAAGTTTGTATAGTTTGGAGATATAAGCTTCATGATTAACCCACTTTTAGCTTCAGGATGATTTTTAATTTTTCCTAAAACGGGAATTAAATTCTCATGCGCTCCGGCGGCTATAGACACGGCCATTTCATCGTCTGGCAAACCATCACTGGTTACATCACCTTTAAATACCTTAATGGCGACCTCATCTTTTTTAGATTCCCAACTGGCTTTCGAAATCATTCCAGAAGCGCCTTCTCCTAGTAGTTCTTCAATATTAAAATCATTCCAATGATGCAATTCTAAATCACTTTCTAGTTCCATTTGATACGCTCCAGGATTTCCACCAAAAGCAACCCACGATAATTTAGGTAACTCGAATAACCACTGTGGAATGAACGTGAGTTTGTTTGCCGAAATTCTAAGAAGTTCTAAATTTTTACAATTCGTCATTTCTTCAGGTAAGGATTCTAAACGATTTCCTGCTAAGGCACATTTTTGAAGCAAATGACAGTCTCCAATACTTTTTGGTAATTTTTCAATCTTATTATCGGTTAAAATCAACCACCTTAACAAAGGAGGAAACGCATCTTCTGCCACCGTATGAATCTGATTCGACTTAAAACCAATCATATCTAAAGCTGGACATTTGGCTAATATTACAGGAAACTCAGTAAATTTATTACGAGCAAAAAAAATGATTCTTAACTTCTTTAATTTGGAGATACTATCTGGTAAAGTCGATAATTGATTGTCGGATAAATCTAAAACTTCCAAAGTATCTGCAAGCGCGATAATATCTTCAGGGAATTCTTTTAAACCACAGGCCAATTTCAGTCGTTTTGAACCTAATAATTGTCCCGATTTTAATTGGTCTAAAGTATGCATCATAGTTGTAATATTAGTGTACAAACTTAACTATTATTGACTTTAATCAGCAATTAAATCTATAAATAGCAAGGGTTTTATTCCTAGACATTCAAAACCGTAACATCTATAATAAGTTAAACCTTTACATTTTTAAAGCGGGGTGACACTAAAAAACGCATATATAACATTAAACATGCAGTGCTTTCTAAAGTTGGAAATAGAAATACAAAATGAGAATGTTCTTGTTACCGGTTTACAATGCTAAGCTTACATTCTGGGCTGAGTGGAGTATTCGTTTTGATTTCATTAATTTTTTGAAAAGCATAAAATAACAGAAGCTCTGAAGTTTTCTAATTGTCAATTTCAAATAAAGAAAACTGAAGCTGTTCGAGCTAAACCAATGTATCTATATTATTCATTTTCAGTAGCTATTTCTTTAAATTTAGATAGTGAACGAAAAATTTAGATAAAAGTTCATAAGCCTAGATTTATTTGGCTTGGTTTATCCAGAGCGTAGTCGAAGAATCTTTTATCAATGAAAAAAATGAACATGTAATTACATTTTAGAAACGATTGATAATTAGCATATAATTTACGAGTTACTCCTCACTTACAAAGTCCTTTTTAAATCTCGTAAATGCTTTACTTTCTGCATTATTAATAATTGTTTTATTCCCGTCTTTCTTCACAATTTGAAAACTATCAAACAAGCCACCTAGAGGTGTATATGCATTATATTTTAAAGTATCGTTTGCTACGGTAATAATTTGGAAAAGCTGTGTAAATTCTCCTCTTTTTTCCATCCACGTTTGCGCTTCAGATTCATACATCTTAGGACCACTAACAGAAACCGCATATACTGCTCCGGCATCTTCTACAACCGTTTTACCAGAATCGGCATTTGAATCGTATCCTCTAGCATAAGTATGGTCGTGACCTTGTAAAACTAAATCGACTTTATATTTATCTATTAAAGGCTTTAACGTCTCCCTTAAAGCAGTATTATCTCTACCTTTCGCTGTGGAATAAATAGGATGATGCATGGTAATTGTTGTCCATTTTTGCGTGTTAGACGCTAAAACAGAATCCAACCATTTCTCCTGAAGTTCTCTAGAAACGGGATCATTGTCTAAGCTTTGAGAATCTATAGAAATTAATTTCATATTTTGATAATCGATAACATAACACGTTTCCATTAGATCTTCTGAAGGTCCGTTTTTAGGTAAGTTAAATTGCGGTCTCCATAGCGCAGACAATTTTGAACGCTCTGTTTCTCTGTTATATTCATGATTTCCTGGTGTCATTACACTTGGGACTGTGGCATGAATAAAACTACCGGCATAAAACCATTCCCCCCATTCGCGGTCCGACTCACTATGATTTATTAAATCTCCAGCATGTAACATAAAATTGACTTCCGGCAACATTTTATACGATTTTCTAATCACTCGAGACCACATAGATTTTACATTGTTTTGAGCATCTCCAAAATAGATAAAGCTAAACGGTTCATCCTTATTTTCTGGTGCTGTTTGTATCTGAAACCATTCACTCCACAAGTCGTCATTATCACTTCCATCTCCAACGCGATACACATAAGTCGTTCCTGCTTCTAAATTTTCAATCAAAGCCGAATGGTATTTAGCTTCAACCAAGGGCTCTTCATCTCTGGTATTTTCAACACTAATACGTTCTGACTCTGCCATGCTTTTCGTTATAGATCCGTCTATCAAAAAGTCTGGTCCATGGCTTTCTTTAGCAACTTCAACATAAGCCGTAGAAATAGATGGATCGGTTCTCCAATTAACAGCAAAACTATGTTGTGCATCTTCAGTTAAATTAACAATTACTCGATCTGGTACTTTGGAAGGAAATATAAGTTTGTGCGCTGGTACATCTGAAACATAGGAGTTATGAGCATGTGGATGATCGTCGTCATGAGACTGATTTAAAGACCGATTAGTCTCTTCTTTACAAGAAGAAATAACTATAATTACAAACAGTATTAAAAAAATATGTTTCATGCTTTATTTAATTTTGATGTATACTTTATATGAGATATTAGGTTCAATTTAAAAGTGATATTTACTGTCAGAATTGCTACTAACAGCTCACCGTTTTAACTTTAAATTTCGGGGATTTAAAAAATAAGACGCAAAATAATTCAATCTTAATTGGCGTATATATTCTTAACATTAACTAATTATTATCTCGTTGTACAGCACCTACGTTGATTAATTTTTACAGCGTTCTTGCTATAGTTTAAAGGGTAAGAAACATATTTTTTAGTCAAATTAAAAAACGATATGCTAAGCCTGTGTGCTAAAATAGTCTCTCTCCTTAAACAACAAAGGCCAACTTTTTTGTTAGTATGAATTCATATTCTGTATCGCTGTTCAAAATAATTTGTATTTTCACTTAAGCAAAACAGTTTTATAAAAGTTCTATCCATCTGCCTTTTCTTGCTTCTTAAAAAAGAGATTTAAGGACTCTTACACCGGTACGAAATAATAGCAGAAAATAATTAGGATTTTCTAGACCAACGCGATCAAGATTCTATACAGAAAGCTCCATTAATTTTGGGTAGCATATATATTATCTGACTTGGCACTTAATAAATGCCGTTAACTACGCTTGAAAGCTTTTATAAAATAAGATTACATGCTGTTAGTTATAAAATACAACAATTAAGAATTAAAAAGCCTCATGGAAACACCTTTAAACACAAAATACAGTTCTGAAAGATTGAAACAAATCATTTCCATTTTAGCGAAATACGGCATTGCAGATTGGCTTCAAAACGTTCAAAACGAAACCATAAAAACCTACCTAAAAAGTGATACGGGTAAGGACATCACCAAATATTCTAAACCTGTTCGTGTAAGAATGGCTCTAAATGAACTTGGAACAACGTTTATAAAATTTGGGCAAATATTAAGTACGAGGTCGGATATTGTTGGCGAAGAAATGGCCCAAGAACTAAGCAAATTACAATCTCATACAAGATCAGACGACTTTACAAAAATAAAGGCACGTATAACACAGGAATTCGGGGTTAATGCTATTGATGAATTATATGCTACATTTTCCGAGACACCAATAGCATCAGCCTCAATCGCACAGGTACATATGGCCACCTTGCACTCCGGAGACGCTGTGGTTGTTAAAGTCATGCACGATGATATTGAGGAAAAAACGAATGAAGATTTAAAAATTCTTATCAAACTGGCAGAAATTGCACAGCGACATGGTGGGTCTATAAAATTATTTAATCCATTACAACTCGCTAAACAATTTAGTAGCACAATGTTGGACGAGTTAGATTTTAACAAAGAACTTCAAAACATTACGAAATTCACAGCAAATTTTGAAAATGACGCTCGTGTTGCCTTTCCTATACCATTTCCAGATTACTCTGGAAAAACAGTATTAACCATGTCTTTTTTAGAAGGATTTAGCCTAGACAAAGTTGTTGAGTTGAATTGGACTCAAGCGCAAAAAACAAAATTCACAGAAGAGAGTGCAAACGTCTTTATGGACATGATGTTTAGAGATCGTTTTTATCATGCCGATCCACACCCTGGAAATTTACTCGCTCGAGAAGATGGTACTTTAGGAATTATTGATTTTGGAATGGTTCATAAATTAGACGTCAAAACAAACGACATTTTTGAAGAATTAATTATTGGAGTTGCCCAAAAAGATGCCGAACATATTAAAAACACCATTTTCAATATGTTTACGCTTCCAAACGCTATAGATTATGACGCTTTAGCTTTTGAAATAGATGATTTTATTGACAAATATTTAGGTGTTCCTTTAAATGAATTAGACATGTCTTCGACAATAAAAGATGGTACAGCAATTATCCAGAAATACCATATTGTTATTCCTGCAAACATGTCTATTTTACTACGTGTTGTTGTTTTATTGGAAGGCTCTTCCCGACTACTAAACCCAGAATTTAATATAGCCGTTCTTTTAGAAAAATACCAATTTAAAATTTTAAAAGAACGTTATTCTCCAAAAAACATTGCGAGTGAGTTCATTAAAAACGCACATCAATGGCAGCACATTGCTAAAATACTTCCAAAGTCGATTGATAAAATTTTAAGAAAAGCAGGAAATGGTAATTTCGACATCAGGATGGAACACAAAAATCTGGAAAAATCTGTAAACCGCTTGGTCATGGGATTAATTACATCGGCCTTGTTTTTAGGATCTTCAATCTTATGGTCTTTTAGAGTGCCTCCTGTTATAAATGGATATTCAATTTTTGGAATCTTAGGTATTGTAATTGCTACTTTCTTAAGTTTTAACTTAATAAGACAAATTCATAAGAGTGACAATGAATAGCAAATAACCTTTTATCTTTTTTTACGTACAGATTTATAATATTTTCCTTAAATGGTGTATTATGTTATGCTATGTTCTAATCGCTGTTATTTGGTTTTTAGTTTTTCTTTAATAAAGAATCTAACTGACGTTATTTATAAAAATCTGATGGTTTTTAATTCTATTTTTAATAGCTTTTTCAATGTTAAAAACAATCTTTTTATTTCAAATATGAGATGGAATTTATTTAAATTTACAATTCGTCTAAGCACATTTGTCTAGTCTATACAATATTATTTTACAGAAAAGACCTCAGCTTATAAAGCACTGAACTATACGTATTATAATCCCTATTAAATGAATACCAAAACAGAATTATTAGAGTACTCATTTGAATCTTTATCGTATACCTTACTTCCTGGTGTTTCCGATTATGAATGTATTAAACATAATATTACTTTAAAAAGTAATTCTCAATTTCACACAGAAGTTGGCACCATTAAAGATAATGTGCATATTAAAGATATTTGTGTAGACGAAAATCGTTTTTTTAAATACCAGATTATAAAGCCCAAAGACCAGACGGTTGCTAAAAGAGCTATATTATTATTACATGGATTTAACGAACGGGATTGGACAAAATATTTACCCTGGGCAGAAGCCATTTGCGAAGGAACCGGGAGCCCTGTTATTTTATTCCCTTTAGCTTTTCATATGCAACGGGCTCCGAAACATTGGAGCAGTAAACGGGATATGTATAAGCTGAGTGAAGAACGCAAAAAAAGATATCCAAATATTGTTGATTCAACCTTATCTAACGTTGCCATTAGCATGCGATTACATGCAATGCCACAACGTTTTATTTACTCCGGATTACAAACCTATCATGATATTATTCAACTTATTGAAGAATTCAAATCAGGAAAAAACCCGCATATAAGTAAAGATTTTGAGTTTGATATTTTTGCGTATTCTATAGGCGGTTTTCTAGCTCAAATACTTAAGTTAAGTAATTACAATAATTACTTTTCGAATACTAAAGTGTGTTTATTTTGCAGTGGTACAACGTTTAACCGCTTATCTTCAGTTTCAAAATTTATTTTAGATAGCGAAGCCAATGTCGCTTTGTATTCTTTTTTAATTGAACATTTTGATAAATTCATAAAAAAAGACAGTTTGCTTCAACATTATATTTTAGAAGATCATTTAGAAGGACACGTTTTTTATTCGATGCTCGATTACCAGAAAAAGAGAGTTTTTAGGGAGGAATTATTAAAGAAGTACGAAGATCAGATTTATGCTATAACTCTTAAAAAAGATTATGTAATTCCGTCTTTTGAAGTGATTAACACCTTGCAGGGTGCATATAGAGATATTAATATTAAAGTAGACGAACTAGATTTTGATCGGGAATACACACATGTAAACCCCTTCCCTCCTGGCAAGGAAAATGACCAGCAGATATCTAAAGATTTCCATCTGGTTTTTAATAAAGTTTGCGATTTTTTCAACGCTTAATTAGAGTGAATTAACGTCTACATACATAGTTAAAATAAAAAGCAGAATATATATCCATCAATTATAGTAATTGCTAAAATAAACCCTACAAAAGCTGTGACAGCCTTAGGTTTTAACATAGAAGACACTATAGCCATTTTGGGTAAACTTGCTCCTTTTCCTCCAATTAATGATGCCTTTTCGGCTCCCATACTCCTCCCTTTTCTAATTAATACTCTTAATAACGGAATAGCCATTTCGGTAAGAAAACATAGGGAGATACCAATAATAGCAGCAAAAAATATGGATAGCGAATTATCGCTCCCAAAGTGTTTTTCTACAAATGTATCGGGTACAAACACAGCCGAAATCTCACTAATTACAGCACCAATTAGCGCTTAAATAACGACAGCCGAATTGAAGAGCTTCTCCAACTTTATCGTTTCTAATATTTAGAAGAGCCTTGTTTGTAGTTGCCGTACAATTAGTCACCTGAATTTGATCGTAACACGTCCCTTGCGCTTGCAGTTCTACAGCATATTCGGACGTACAGGACACACCCTTATAAATCCTGTATAGATAAATACAAATGCAATATTAATAACAGCACAACACCAATATGTATAAACTCATTAAATGCTAATCTTAAGCTTTCTCTCATGGTAAGTTATAATAATTTATTAGTTCTGAAACTAAAACCTCATCACACGTGTTTTAACACATATGATGATACATAACTAAATCTATTTTTTTTTATTTAAACACTTATTATCTCGGGATAACAATCTTTATTTACATCGCTGTACTTCCATAGTTATATCTTTTTCTAATATAATATTAATTGCGTTTTTAATTTGTAGCATAAATTTATTATCTGTGTTCTTTATATAGTAATACACTCATTTACCTTCTTTAGTTTCTTCAAGCAAACCGGCTTTACTTAAAATTTTAAGATGGCGTGATACATTATATTATAGTTCGTTAATAAGTTCAGAAATACAAAATTCAAAATCTATATTAATTAATAACCATATTATTTTAAGGTAAGTAGTCTCGGAAAGCGCTTTAAATATGGTAATACTCTTTTATAGAATAAGTTTCATAAATTAAAATGGTTTCTATACTATTCATTCACCAATTACAAGTAGAGGGCACCTCCTTTTAAATGGGATAAAATAACACAAATAACTTAACACATGCTTAAAAAACATGTGTTAGATAACTTAATTTTTCAAATAATACACGTAAACTATTTTTATGAAAAATCGTCTAAATATTATTGAAAACTCTATTATTTTACTCACTATTTGCTTTACACTAAAATATTTTACGAGCCTGTTAACTTGAAGTACTAACTGTGTGAAAGAACAAAATCTTTAAATAGAATTCTTCTAACCTTGGATTTAGAGTATAAGGCTATGGTTTATTCTTGATTATTATATATAAAAAAAAACTAATAATCAGTCATTTACGGAAACCCGTAAAGTAGTTTGTAATTTAGGTGGTAATTTTAGATTTTAATCACGACGATTAAATTTGTCGATAATAGGCTAACTAAATGAAATTAGAAAAGATATTAGATAAACTTGGCTCAATTGAAAAAAACTCGTTTATAAAGATAATCGATAATATTATATCTAAAAACCCTAAGCATAATAAAGAAATACATAAGATATTAAGTTCTACAGAGAAAGGATTAAAGTCCGTAGACAATCAAAATATATCCAAGATATTCAATTTAACAGAAAATGAATTCAAACAATATATTAAATGTGAATTTCAAGAAATCACCTCACAACTAGATATTTTAATTGACATTATTATAAGGGATGGGAATTGTATAATGAAACAAGATTGGTTTTCGAGATTATATGAAACAGAGATTAAACAACTAAAAAACAAAATAAAAATTCTTAATTCTGACTTTGAAAATGAAAAATCAGAATTGAGCTCATCTAGAAAACGTGATTATAAAATATATAAATCATGCCTACATTGTGCTTATTATAATGATGTTGATAATAATAGAGATTCGAAAATCACATCTGATGAATTATCAATAATTTTAACTCTTGAAAAGCAACTAAGCCTTTCTCAAGAAGAGGTTAAACTAATCAATTACTCAATACTCCCAATCAAAAAAATTGATATTTCAGAAGTTATAAAAGGCTTAAAAAACATAGGAGTGATTTTTTACTCAAATAAAGAAAACACCATTTACATAGCTGATGAAATGGTAAGAATATTAAGAATAATTAGAGAAAAAGAAGTTGCTGAAAAATTTTACAGAAGAACACTTAAATTACTTCGAGAACCAATCATTAATCAAATATGTAGAGATCATAATATTGACAGGAAACTAACATATTCAGAAAAAGTTGAAGGAATAATAAAAGAAGGTATTCCTTTTACAAACCTACTCCTAGAAAGTATATATAAACCAGATAGTACATTAACAGATAAGAAAAAAACTTTAAATGAACTTTGCGAAAAAGGTTTAAATATAAGCAACCTTAAGGGTAGTATTTTAGAAGATAAGATTAGTAGCTTAGTAGAACATTTTGAAAATGTTGAACGTGATGAAAAAGTAGGTATATCATTAGATGGTTACGATAAATTACTAAGTGAATTGAATTTATCAATACCAGTTCTTAATATTCAATTAAAGGGTCAGTTTGAATTACAAGATGAATTTGTATTAAAAGCTGATTTCCTACTCGATTATAATATTAAACCAAGAGATATTTTAGATTTAATTACAAAAGAAAATTTAACTAAGTTTATTAAGGATAATGGTGTAAAACAACGTGGTGATGACATTTTGAATATTCTGGAACATTATAAAGATGTTGAAAATTTATATTTAGAAAATTTTGAAAACGTTGCCTACCGAGACCTTAATCATCTAAAAGAAAACGGAATTACAATTAAGGAGAGTGAACTGGGTTTAAAATTTGAAGAATTAACAAGAGTTATATTTAAAGGTTTAGGATTTGATGTAAATGAAGCATTTAAAAATCAGCTAAACACAAAAAAGGATATGATTGACATCCTTTTAAATTTAGGAAACGATGAAGTTATTATTGTTGAGTGTAAAACAAGTAAGGAAAGAGGATATAATAAGTTTAGTACAGTGTCTAGACAATTAAAATCTTATCAAAATCTGGCTCTGAAAAACAATTTAAGAATAGTTAAAATTTTATTAGTAGCACCGGAATATAGTGATGATTTTATTACAGATTGCGAAATGGATACTGAAATGAATCTTTCTCTTATAACTGCATCTACACTATATAATATTTTTGAAGCATTTAAAAATTCAAATTACACAGAATTTCCACATGTACTTTTTAGGGATATTATTATCAATGAAGAACGCATATTAAAAGCATTAAACAAGTAATTAAAACTCTTTTTAATCTACATTCTGTATATTGAAATTAAATTATGAGTTATGAATTTATTTTAAGAAAGTCTTTACAATAGTATTTTTTATCACGGTATTTTAGATAAAAAAAATATGTAGCGATTCAAGTTTCTGCATTAAAAGATATTTCTGACCTAGTTAGATCTAATTTATAAAAATATTAATGACATTGAATATTATAAGATTTCTTTCAATTTTAGTGTTTATAATGTTCTTTTATAATTCCAATGAAATTATAAAAGAACCGCAAAAGGTATCAGTTGAGAAACTAGTACAGTTAAGTAATATCACATCTACTTCTAAAAATATAAAAATCGCCTCATGGAATATTAGAGATTTAGGACGCACTAAAGACGATCAAGAGATTCATCAAATAGCTAGTATTCTCCGAGATTTTGATCTTGTAGCCATTCAGGAAGTTGTAGGTAAAGATCCTGCTGGTGCACAAGCCGTAGCTAAAATTGCAGACGAATTAAACAGAATGGGTTCAAAATGGGATTACCGTATAAGCGATCCTACTAAAAGTCCCTCTGCTTTTATTAGTGAACGCTATGCGTTTCTTTGGAAGACCTCTAAAGTACAACTTAAGGGTCGCTCGTATTTAGATGCCGAATTAGAGGATAAATGTTTTAGAGAACCGTATATCGGGAAATTTCAACTTAAAAAAGGAACAGCTCCCTTTTATGTGATTAACTTTCACTCTCGTAAATTCGATGATCATCCCGAACAAGAAATCATTTTTTTAAAAGATTATGAGCAACGACTACAATCTGAAAACATACTAATTTTAGGAGATTTTAACCTCAATGAAAAGCATGCCGTTTGGGATAATTTATACAACATAGGATTTCAATCTGCTTTAAACGACACCAAAACAACCTTAAAAACAACGTGTAAAAACGGGGATTATTTAAATTACCCGATTGATAATATATACTACTCAAAAGGTATTACTGCTATAGAATCTGATGCTGTAGACTTTGTTGGCGATTGCGATAATTTAGAAGCTTCAAGATACCTTTCAGACCATTTGCCAATATTTATGGAGTTTGAAATGAATTAAACTATGAAATTAAAACGAAAGATCTATTAGTTCTAATTGCACTTATCATAGGCTTGGGTGGTATGATTATTTTAAGACAAAATATTCTAAAGGTAGTTCTGCTATTGGAGATAAGGTAGACTTTTTAAATGGTATATCTGTATATTATAATGGTGATATGGGGCATGTTTCTGGAAGAAATACAACGCCTGATGGTTATAATCTGGGTTTAAAATATCAATGTGTCGAATTTGTAAAAGGCTATTATTACGAACACTATAATCATAAGATGCCTGATTCCTATGGTCATGCCAAAAGTTTTTTTAATTCAGGGATTAAAGATGGTAAGAGGAGAAATCAACGAGATTAAATACAATACACAAAACCCAATTCTACTAAGCCAAAAGCGGGAGATTTGGTCGTGTATTCTGGGACTATATTTAATAAACATGTCCATGTATCAATTGTCTCTAAAGTCAGTGGTTTCAGTTGAGATGATTCAGCAAAATGTAGGTTCTTTCAAGGGAGATATATTTCCCTTAAAACAGACTGGAAACACATGGAAAATTGAGACTGAACCACTATGGACTACAAGTCCATAGGTTCGGGCTCGTGACTGAAAGTCACCCCATGATCATTTCTCAATTATAAAATTTGTGATATTCCCATCGTCCGGTCTACGATGATGCTCCAAA
>NZ_JAWQUN010000035.1:0-29775 GCF_033447105.1 Formosa sejongensis | reverse complement strand
GTCCGCTAAGGTTGAGGCTTTCTGTAATTTCATAACCTAAAAATAAGACTTGAGAACTTAATTTACAAACAGTTATTCAATATAATAATAGATTCAATTGATTTGACCTTGCAACGGTCTTAAATTATTACTTGTTGTTGCTATAATTATAGCTGAGATTAAAACTGAGTTTGAGATATTCCACTTGCTTTGAAATAAGTTAATAATAAACGGATCGACATCGGTAATCCCCACAAAAAAGGATAAGAATTTGATACCGCTTTCGCCGTAATTTTTGGTTACATAATGCGTAACTAAAGCAAAAAAGATAAAAAGCGAGGAAAAAATTAAAGCTGTTTTAAATTCTAACGGGTTACTATTATTATTTGTGAGTTGTAAATTATAATCCTTTACCAAAACAGCTTTTTTAAACTTCAATAAATAAAGAACTATTAAACAGAAACTATTATAAACACAATAAATGAAGGTGCTAATTTTACCGCGATATCTTTATTAAAAAAGTAAGCAAGCAATAAGATCCGTAAATACATCATAGTTTTAGCTAGTAATATTGCAGAAGCCATTTCAGAATTCTTTCCTTTCTCTTTACTTTGTTTTGTTAGAATAAATGTAGTCGCTCTACTGCTGTATAATATTCCTGTAAGTAACATACCCGCTTTCGGAAACGCAAATTTTTTAAGCAAGTAACTAGAATAAGAAATACCAGAAACTGCAACTATTGCCATCCAAAACTTATAAGGCGAAATATTTATATCTTCAGAAATTAGCGTATCTGGAAGTAAAGGTAAAATAACACCAATAATGACTAAGAATTTAGCTAGCGTAATAAATTCTTGGTCGTCAAATTTTTGCGAAAATTTAAAAAACACACTCTTTAGTTCTTTGATCCACAACACGGTAACCACTATTAAAATAACTAACCAAGCGGGTTCCGAATATATTAATGGAGCCAAACAATACGTAATAAAAGCTAAAATAAGAGATGTGGCACCAAACGTTTTATACGCTTTAATTTTCCCCAATAATATGTAATTAGCACAGTAGTAATACAAATTCCTCCTCCTGCAAATAGCGTTAATTCTTTAGGTTCTATAATGTAAAGCATATAGCCCAATATCCCTATAAGCGTAAACGTTCTATCCGTTCCAAATAAGCTTTCAAATTTTAATGTATTGCGCTGGCTTCTTTGCTCCAAACCGATAAGTAAGGCAAATAACACCGTTAGTGCAAAATTTGAATTGTTAACTGGAATTTTATGTAACAATTCTTCAAGCATTTTAAAATCGTTTAAATTTGATTTAGTTAATCAACTTTTGTCTATATTATTAAGCTAGATTTCAATCTTATTTTTTGCTTTTCCAAGCATGGATACTCCAAAAAGTGCGGCTCCTAAAAGTGCTGTTTTTTCATTTAATATTATTTTTACCGGTACCATTTTTAGTAATTCATCCATTCGACCCGACTGTATAAAGCCTCTATTAAAAACAGTTAAATCTATGCCTTCAATTATTTTCGGAACAATACCTCCTCCAATAAATATGCCGCCTGTGGTTTTCATTTTAAGTGCAAGTTGTGCAGATTCTATAGCCAGAAATCTGGTAAACAAATCAAATGTTTCTTTACAAACTACATCTTTACCCTCAATAGCTGACTGGGTTATTAATGCCGCCGGATTACCTTTTAAAATTTCTTCTTGAATATACTCTGGGACAATTTGTCCTTTTTTCTGAATTAAGAATTTATAAATATCGTAAATACCAGGACCTGATAAAACACGCTCCCAACTTACATGTTTATAAATTTGATGCATGTACTCCCACAATTCAATTTCAAGAGCATTACGTGGACAAAAATCACAATGACCACCTTCTGAAGCAAATGGGTGGTAATGGGAACCATCCCAATACAATCCGACTTCTCCAAGTCCAGTTCCAGGAGATATAATAACGGCATTACCAGGCACATCAGAACCTTCTCTTATGGTTTTAAAATCTGTGTCTTTAAGAGCAGCAAGTCCATAAGCATTTGCTTCCATGTCATTAATAAGGGTTACGAAATCTATTTGTAATTCCTTTCCAATTTTATCTCCATTAATCTCCCATGGAAAATTCACACCATGAACTTTATTATAGGCAACGGGTCCTGCAACACCTATACAAAGACTGTTAATTACAAGACTTTTGTTAGTATAAAAATCATAAATCATCTCTACAAAAGAATTGTGATCTTTTGTATGGTATTTCTTTTCTTTTAATTGATAAAGCTGTCCATCTTTTATTTCAAAAAGAGCTAGATGTATTTTTGTTCCGCCAACATCTGCTGCCAAAACAATCCCTTTTTTGGGTATTTTACTCGTATTGATAAAGGCCATAGGAATTTGAACTTCTTCTAGTAATGATAACGGTATACTATTAACTTTAGTCATTTTCTTTAGGTATCATTTCATATTTATATTCCAATGAATATGTTTAATCTTTTTTTTTAAAGTGTTTATATCTTGAAAGCCGACTATTTAAATTTTATAAATTTTCTGCTTAATAAACAATTTAACTTAAGATGTGTTTATTAAGCACATTAAGATTATCATCAAACTCATATACATAAGGAACACCTGTTGGTACTTCAATTTTAGAAACCTCTGCTGCTGGAATTTCATCTATTTGTGCCATTAATGCTCTAATAGAATTTCCGTGAGCGGTAACCAAAACCGTTTTATTTTGTACTAATTGAGGTGCAATACATTCAAAAAAGTATTCCACAACTCTTTTACGTGTATCTTTTAAAGATTCACTTACTGGTAAATAATCAGGATTCACATGTTTGTATTTATCATCGAATCTTGGATGTCTCTTATCATCTAAAGTTAGCGTTGCTGGCGGAGTCTCATAACCTCGTCTAACATTCCAGAAAAGCTCTTCTCCAACATCTTTCTTAACCTCATCCTTATTTAGTCCTTGCCATGCACCATAATGTCTTTCATTTAGTCGCCAACTATAAAGGCAGTCAATATGCATTAAATCTGCGGCTTCCAAAATAATCCAATTGGTTCTTATCGCTCTTTTTAAATAAGAAGAGAAACATATAGAAACTTCAATATTGTTTTGCTTTAATAGTTCGCCTGCTTTTTGAGCTTCTATTATACCTTGTGGTGCAAGGTCTACGTCTGTCCATCCAGTAAAAACATTTTCTACATTCCAAAGACTTTTACCGTGTCTTACTAAAATTAATTTTCCCATTATATACTTAATAAAATATGTATGTTAAAAGTAAAACAATGACAAAAGATTCAAAATGATATTAATCAGTATAGATCTAAAAGCAAAAGCCTTTTATAATTCAAATAATCCTTTTGGAATGGCATGAAGACCCATATTATTTACTTCATCTTGAATAGTAGAAATACTTATGAGTTTGGAAGTGTAAACAATAAATTCTTTAGGAAATACGCCCTTAATTAGTGTCACACTTTTAACACCATCAATTTTTTGAAGCCGAACTTTAACCCGCTCCATTTGCTCATCTTTTAAGACATCTGTACCAAAAATCTTCCCGTGATTTCCTGGAATAATATTTTCTGAAATTAAGTTCATAACCTTATGTTTTTATAATTAGTCCCTAGATTTATATAACTTATAATTAAAATAATACTGCTACTTACTATACAAAATCACAAACCCTTTTTTTAGACATCTGCTTAAAATAACTTACACCAATCAAACCTTCTAACTCGAGCTAACAAACTACTGTTTAGCATCTAAAGATAGACAACTACCTATTTGAGCTAAATGATATATATCATTTATAAATAGAAATTTTGATTATACATTCGAATCATAAACAATAATTTAGTCATGAAAAGCAAGTCGATTAAAGTTCATTTTCTAGGAGCATCTGGAACTGTTACTGGCTCTAAATATTTGGTAGATACCGGAGATAAAAAAATATTAATTGATTGCGGTTTATTTCAAGGTGTTAAAGAACTTCGGTTATTAAACTGGAATTATCCACCTGTAGATATCGCAAGCATTGATGCTGTACTTTTAACTCACGGTCATATGGATCACACTGGCTATTTACCACTCTTAGTAAAAGCTGGATTTAATAAAACTATTTATGGTACGAATCCAACGCTAGATATTGCCAAAATAATTCTTAACGATAGCGCCAAAATACAGGAGCAGGATGCAAAACGTGCCAATAAAGAAGGCTACTCGAAACATAATCCTGCAAAACCATTATATGATTTAAAAGATGTTGAAAACACCATTCCACATTTTAAAGGGGTTCCCCCAGAACAGTGGGTACCTCTTTTTGATGGTATCAAGGCACGTTTTCAATACAATGGTCATATTCTGGGATCTACTTTTATAGAATTAGATATTAACGGCAAACGTTTTGTGTTCTCTGGTGATATTGGAAGAAAAAATGATTTGCTTTTATTTTCGCCACTAAAACCTAAGAAAGCAGATGTCCTTTTTATTGAATCGACTTACGGTGGTCGGTTTCATCCAGAAGAAAGTGAAGCAATTCCCAAAATAGAAAAATTAGTAAATGATACTATTAATCGTGGAGGTATGCTTTTTATACCAAGCTTTGCCGTAGAACGCGCACAATTGGTAATGCTTATTCTATGGCGTTTATTTAAGGACCATAAAATCCCTAATGTTCCTATGATACTAGATAGCCCTATGGCGACCAATATGCTGGAATTATTTCAGAACACGAGAGATTGGCATAAGTTGGAGTATCAAGAATATTCAGAGATGTGCTCTCATTTTAATATTGTGAGTGATTACTATGATTCGATGCAGTTACGTGAGGATAAACAACCGAAAATTGTAATTGCCGGAAGTGGAATGCTTACTGGAGGACGGATTTTAAGCTATTTAGAAACTCAAGCTTCAAACCCCGATAACACTCTATTATTTGTTGGTTATCAGGCAGAAGGTACACGCGGAAGAAAACTGTTAGAAGGTGAAAAAGAATTCAAATCTTATGGTAAATGGATTCCATTTAATATGCAAGTCGAAGAAATTGAAGGCCTCTCTGCACACGCCGATCACACAGAATTATTAGATTGGCTGGATGCTATTAAAAATACACCCGAGAAAACATTCATTATTCATGGTGAAACAGAAGCCGCTGAAGCTTTAAAAAAAGGAATCGAAGACACCTATGGATGGACTTGTGAAATCCCACAATTATACGACATCGCAAACATTGAAAACGACAAGTAGCACAAGAGCATTTCCGCTTTAAACACGCACCAAAAAGCCCTAACCTATTTTATTAAGTTAGGGCTTTTACATGGAATTCAGTCTTCATTATAAGATAATTACAGTTATAAACGAGGCACAATTCAGTATTTAAAAATATCAATAAAATTTAGTTAAAATCGGAATACGAATGATATATATCATTTGAAATCCTAATGTAATTACGCAACTTTATTACTCATAAAAAACGTTTTAAGACATATTAACAGATGGAAAATACGATCAGATTTTACGAACAGCGTGAATTTCACGTATTCGTTTCAGAAGCATTTCCTGAACTTATTCAACTAAGAAAAACAGGAGACCAAGAGGCGTTTAACAAACTCATCTTAAAAATATTACCAAGCATTAGGAAATATATTAATGGTCGGTTACTTACAGCCATAAACAAAGGCCATTTCTCTAAAAACAAATACAAGGCAAACGATTTTATCGATCAACTTTTCATAGAAGTTTATAATCATATTGACGATGTGAAAAATGCAGAATATTTTTATTTGTGGCTATTTAAAAAAACAGACAAATTACTTGAGGATGTTATCGTAGAAGAAGAATTCGATGATTACTTTTTTAAAAATATTGACGACTATTCTAAACCAGAATGGGATGAAATGGAAGAGAAATTTAGTACAGATGGTGGAGGCGATTTGTTAATGATTGATGAATTGGACGATATGTCTTATAACAAAAATGATTATATCCTAAATAAAGTATTCATTGAAGACGACGAACAAAAATATATAACAGCGATTGATAAAGCATTAAAAAAAGATGAAGCACAGAAACATACAGAAATGGTACTCCGAAAATTACCACTAAAGGTACAATCTGTTTTTGATTTATTTAGCAATTACAATTTTAGTATTGTAGAAATCGCCAAAATTAAAATGATTAGTTCAAAAGACGTCGATCAGTTAATGCAATATGCACGAAAAAATATTCGTGCAAGTTTTATGAATAGATATTTAATTGATAATAAATAAATTAGAATTAGAAATTATGAAAACTAAAACATTAAATCCTAAAACCGAATTGTTATTAGGTGCAGGTCTAGACGTATTACATTTTGAAAGTCAAGAATGGTTAGATACCATAGCGTTCTGGAAAGATGAAACTCGATTTTTCGAAGAACTATTAACCAATAAGAAAGCACAAAACGAAAAACAAGAAACCTTCGCAAAAATGCTAACCACCTTGGATAAAATTCACAAAGATCTTTTTGAAGATTTAGAAGAATCAATCCTGAAACACGAACGCTTACTTTCAAGAATTGAACTTGGAAAAAAAGGGTTATCCGACGGAAATTTCAGAGAAGAACATCGTGAAATTAAAGGTAGAATGGCAACCTTTTCAAGTGATTTTCGTTCATTTAAAAAAATAGTCTTCGATTACGCGAAAGAGCTTTAACATTAAAGAAGTACGCGTTTGCAACCTTAAATTTAATTGATTTTAAAACACACATTATGGAAATAACACTGTACAGAAAAGAGTATGAAACGATAGATTCTATAGAAAATTTTCTTCGATTTTATAACAATTTAAACATGACTTATTTAGCAAGCGATTTGTTAAAAAAAGGCTTATCTCCTAAACAAATCAAAAAGGCGATTTTAAAAGCTATTAAGGTTGGAAAATCTTCAGGCATAGAAATTAAGAAACATTTTATGCCTGTTTTTACCCAAGTGAATACTGAAATTATTAGCGATTGTAAACTGTCTAAACTAGCGTATGGATTATTACTTCTAAATGCAGATGTAAATCTTCCTATTGTTGGTGAATGGCAAGTGAATGTTTTAAAACATTTTGAAGAATAAGTACCTACACCATTATTTTGGTAACGACCAATACACTCAGCGACGCACTAAAAAAACAATTAAACATTTAGAAGATGAAAAGCAGCTTTAATACCATAATAAATTCAAGCACGCCTGTACTAGTCGATTTTTTTGCTGATTGGTGTGGCCCTTGTAAAATGTTAGCACCAATATTAAAACAAGTAAAAGAAGAACTTGGAGATCGGGTAAAAATCGTTAAAATAGATATTGATAAAAACCAGGCATTGGCTGCCCAATATCAAGTAAAAGGTGTGCCTACCATGTTACTGTTCAAAGAAGGAAAACAGTTATGGCGACAATCTGGTGTGCTTCAAAAAAACGACATTATTAATATTATAAAAAGTCACTAATAAACATTTTGGATCCCGAACATCTAAATGATTATGCTATTGTTTTTTGTATTTCACAGGAGCTTATCTGTACTGAAGCAAATCACGTTGCAATATTAACACCCCTTATTAAATGAAGTTTTTCTTTTACATAATTCTACTGGTTCTAATAGTGTCTTGTAATAAAAATGAAGACAAAATACATCCTGAAAACAAAACACTAACAGAATCTGTATATGCTTCGGTAACCATTCAGCCCGATAGTTTATATCAGGCCTATGCTATAGTTTCTGGAATTTTAGACGAGCGTTTTGTAGAGGAAGGAGATGTTGTTTTAAAAAACCAAATACTACTTCAAATTAATAATAGTGTGCCTCAAGTGAGCATTGAAAATGCAAAACTCTCCTTACAACTTGCGAAACAAAATTATAAAGGAGATACCGCTGTTTTAAATGGCATTCAGGATGAAATCGCTTCAGCGATTTTAAAATATAAAAATGATTCTGTCAATTTTAAACGGCAAGAGAATCTATGGAATCAGAAGATTGGTTCGAAAGCAGAATACGATATAAAAAAACTGAATTACGAAGTGTCTCAAAAAAATATTCAGCAATTAAATAATAAATATGGGCAGACCAAAAACGAATTACAAACCTCTCTTCAGCAAGCAAACAACAGTTTAAAAACCTCTTTAATTACAAATAAAGATTTTACTGTAAAGAGTAAAATCAATGGAAAAGTGTATGCATTGTACAAAGAACCTGGAGAAATAGTGACCACTATGGAGCCCTTGGCTTCTATTGGTAGCGCCTCTTCTTTTTTAATTAATATGTTGGTCGATGAGGTTGATATTGTAAAACTATCCTTAAACCAAACCGTTGTCGTGACTCTAGATGCTTACAGTCAAAATGTATTCACAGGAAAGGTGTCTAAAATTTATCCAAAAAAAGATGAGCGTAATCAAACCTTTACTGTAGAAGCTATATTTAACCAGCAACCTGAGGTTTTATATCCTGGCCTTTCTGGTGAAGCCAATATTATCATCGATAAAAAAGAAAATGTATTAACAATCCCAAAGGCGTACTTAATAAACGGTAATACTGTAAAAACAGATGACGGCCTTATTACGGTTAAAACAGGTTTGCAAAACATGGAATATATTGAAATCACAGAAGGTTTAAATGAAAGCCGTTGGATCTATAAATCTAAGGACTGATGAATTGGAAAGTCATTCTTAATATTTCAAAAACGCATTTAATTACAAAATTAAAGCAAACATCTATTGCCGCTTTGGGTGTCACTTTTGGTATTGCATCTTATATCACTTTAGTTTCTTTTATGACCGGTTTAAACACTATGTTAGATGATTTAATTTTAAACCAAACTCCTCACATTCATATTTATAATGAGATTGAACCTTCAAAAAAACAGCCACTTTCATTGTTTGATGAGCTTGACAATAGTTTCCATGTTATTCATTCCATAAAGCCGAAACTCATTCAACAAAAAATTCATAATGCGCTACCAATCATCAGCTATTTAAAAGAAAATGACAATGTTAGAGGCGCACTTCCGCAAATAAAAACATCGATATTCTATATTGCGGGCTCTATTGAAATTGGAGGCTACTTAACAGGAATTAATGCTATTGAAGAAGCTAATTTATTCAACTTGAGAGATTATATTATCGCAGGTTCCCCTGAAACCTTAGACATTACAGATAACGGTATTTTAATAGGAAGTGGCCTTGCCGAAAAGATGTCGCTCTCAATTGGCGATCGGGTTCAGGTAAGCACTATAAATGGAGATGTATTTCCTTTAAAAATAGTAGGTCTTTATCAGAGTGGCGTTGCAGATGTCGATGCGGTGCAAAGTTTCGCCAATTTAAAAACAGTGCAACGTATACTTGGTGAAGCCGAAAATTACATCACAGACATCAATGTTAAATTAAAAGACATTGATTTGGCGCTGCCACTATCTAAACGGATTGAGAACCAATTCAATTTAACCGCTGTAGATATAAAAACGGCCAATGCACAATTTGAAACCGGTACAAATATTAGAAACCTCATCACCTACGCGGTCTCTATTACATTACTTATTGTCGCAGGTTTTGGAATTTATAACATTCTTAACATGCTTATTTACGAAAAAATGAACGACATCGCTATTTTGAAAGCCATAGGTTTTTCCGGTAAGGATGTGCAATATATTTTTATGAGTCAAGCTATGATTATTGGTTTTGTTGGTGGTATTTTAGGGCTCCTTGTGGGCTATGGATTAGCACTTTTTATCAGTACTATTCCTTTTGAAACTGCCGCCCTACCAAGAATAAAAACCTATCCTGTAGACATTGACCCCATGTATTTTATAATTGGATTCACATTTGCCATGATATCTACCTTTCTATCTGGCTATCTCCCTTCCAAAAAAGCAAAAAAAATAGATCCTGTAACCATTATAAGAGGACAATAAGATGACAGCAATCCTAGAAGCAAAACATATAGACAAATACTTTAGGAAACCTGTTAAATTTCAGGTTCTCAAAGACATAAATTTTGGAATAAATGCAGGTGAATTTGTTTCTATTGTAGGAAAATCTGGTTGCGGAAAATCAACACTACTCTATATTCTATCGACTATGGATACAGATTACGAAGGTGAATTATATTTAAATAATGAACTTATAACTGGGCAAAACAGAGATAAATTATCTTACATCCGTAATAAACATATTGGTTTTGTTTTTCAGTTTCACTATTTATTAGCGGAATTTTCTGTTCTAGAAAATGTCATGTTACCAGCAAAAAAGCTAGCAGAAAAAACCCTTCAAGAAATTGAACTCGACGCTCTAGAAAAGCTCGACATGTTAAACATTAAGCATCTTGCTCAAAAAAAAGCCTCACAAGTTTCGGGAGGAGAAAAGCAACGTATTGCCATAGCAAGAGCCTTAATTAATAACCCTTCTATAATTATGGGAGATGAACCTACAGGAAATTTAGACAGTCATAATTCCGACAATGTTTTCAATATTTTTAAACAGTTAAGCCAAGAGCAAGGCTTATCTTTATTAATCGTTACTCACGATGAAGATTTTGCAAAACGCACCGATCGCATTATAACTATGGAAGATGGTAGGATTATAAATTAATATCAATCAACATCATACCAAAACGCTCTGAAATTCGAATTTAAAGACGATTTTTTCACAATTTAAGTCAAAACTATCAAATGTCATTGTTGGGATGACATATATCATTTTAAATTCCATTTATTGCTGTTATATTTAATAAAATTAAAGATCATGAAAACAAATATGGGAAAGGCTGATCGTATTATAAGGTTCATAATCGCAGCTATTATTGTAGTCCTCTACTCATCTAGTATTGTCTCCGGAACTTTGGGAATCATTTTATTAGTACTAGCAGGAATATTTGTCTTAACTAGTTTAGTGAGTTTTTGTCCATTATATAAGTTATTTGGAATTAATACGTGTTCACTATAACAAATAGCAAATCGTTAAATCTCCATTAGTGTTAATTGTCAATAAATTATCGCACCATGTATACAAATTTAGATTATAATAAAATCGAGTTTATTTTAGAAAACAATTACATTGGGCATTTGGGATATATCTATCATGACAGGCCTTATATTGTTCCAATCACTTATTTCTTTAATAAAGAAAACAACAGCATTATTTGCTATTCCGGAGAAGGTCATAAAATGAATGCCATGCGTGAGAACCATATGGTTTCGTTACAAGTAGAAGAAATTCAATCGATAGATAATTGGAAATCGGTATTGGCACATGGCATCTTTAAACAGCATTTTGGAAGTGATGCGAAATCATATTTGCACAAGTTTTCTTTAGGAATAAAAGATGTTATTATGGAAAAAGAGTTCAAAAAAGTCGATTTCGTTAATGAGTTTTCTAGTAAAATAAAGACTGATGATGTTCCAACTGTTTTCATTATTAAAATAGAAGAAATTACTGGAAAAATGAGACAACCTTAACATCAAGAATAAAACAAATGAAATACATATACTTTATAATACTGGTCCTGATTTTTACAAATTGTAAGAATGACAAGCGTCAGGATAGCAGGAATGAAATTCAAAAAATCCAACAAATCACACCTATTATTGAAGATCCTATACAAACATTAGATGCCGATATTGAAAAATTAGATAAGGCAATATCAATAGAAATAAAACAAAAAGAGTTAATTAAAAAAAAGGATAGAAGAGGTGAATTTCAAAAATTGATAATCGGAAAAAAGTATGTTACAAATAGTAAAGACTACACAATTAATTTTAATTACCCACTACTTGATGAATCACTTAATGCTTCAAATGTAAATTTTAACGACTTTATTACTAACTATTATGTTAATGTGGCTAAAACCATTTCGGAAATACAAGAAAGTAAATTATTATGCGACAGTATAACAGCCAAAAATTTCAGAGAAGAACGATTTATAGACTATAAAATCTATGTTGTAAATGATATACTTGTGAGTGTCCTATTTTATAAAGAGAACTTTTATTCAGGCGCTATGCATCCTAGTTATACTTTTGATTGCTTTAATTTTAATTTAAATAATGGTGCTTTTATGTCCTATGAAGACTTTTTTATACAAGGATCTGAAAACGAATTATTAGCTATCATAAATAAAAAAATAAAATCGGAAGCTTTGTATTCTGACTGTTGGGAATTATCATCTAGCGATTTTTTTGAAAGCAAAAACAACTTCGTGCTTAATGAAACCTATTTAGAGTTTTATTTTGATGATTGCGTTATGTGCCCATCTTATACAGGCACCTACTCTATTAAACTTCCACTAGTGGATATATTAATTGTTTTAAAAAAATCTAATTCGTATCCGGTAGTTATTTAATCTTATTAAAAAAAATATTTCTGAAAATTTGGCTGTAGGTAAGCACACACTTTTCTAATTAGTGACCTCATCTTTATAGATTAGGAATATTTATAAAAGAAACTAGTAACATATCCAAATAGCCTTAGTTACTTTATACATCACATGGGAGATATTGATTTACTTTTCACAATAAATGAATTATAAAAAGCTAGACCAAGGTTACCACAAAAACAGTCATCTTTCAATAACGACAAATATACCAATCATATTTAGCTTCCATTATTCTGTTTTTTTGACTGTCTTTTCTTTTTCTAGTTTTCTAAAATATTCTCTGGTTAAGAAATTATGTTCTAAGGCTTCCATTTTCTAATTAAAATTGTCTGTTCCTTCATTCACATTTTTATGAATTGACTCCAAACTATTAACTAAGGACGTATTTTTCATAAGACAACTATAAGCACCTTCACTAGTAATAATATCTTCAAGTATTTTTTTTATTTTTTGTACTCCCATTTTCATGCTTGATTCTTCTATATTATTAATTGTTATTTTTAATTTATTTACTGAAATCGTATCATTTAAATCAACTCATAAAACAGATGTCTTATTCGTTTGTATAGACAAACGAAACTGTTTAATTCGTAGATAGTGTTAGAGGCATTAAAACCTGATAACGTCACATTTCTTATGGACGCTTTTAAATCGGAGGCCATAAGCGTATCGTTAAGTAAAATAGACAAAGTTCCTTGCCCTTTGTTTATAGAGTTTATAATTCGTAATAAATCTTCTGTTAAGACTTCGGCATTTTTAACGGTCACACTTAAAACATCATTTGGACCTATCTTACTGAAAGACTTTATCGCATCTCCATATTCAGTTGGTTCTGCAATACCTTCTCCTGGTAGCATATTGACAATCATATTACCTACTAAACCATCAGAACCAATACTAGACACTGCATTCTTATTAATATAGATCGTCATTTTTTCATCTAAACTCATAACGACTTTAATCGCAGAATCATTTACCATTTCAATGGTATTAACCATACCTATATTGATTCCTTTATAAAGCACATTATTCCCTTTTAATAAACCATTGGATATGCAAACACAAACTCCAGTAGGCCGAGTTTGCAAGGTATTATAAAACCTATAATACCAACTAGCACTAGAGAGCAATTACCCATATTATAACATTGACGCAAAGACGCTTTAAATTCAAATGGTTTTCTGAAAGCTTCTCCAAAAAAGCGCAGCAAAATTAGAAAAAAAACCTATCTCTATTAAACAGGATTCTAATTGACTTTTTATATTGCTAAACCCAACATTATTACGCATTATATTTATTCAAATATGTCCTTCACTTTAATATTTCAAAATGATTTAAATCAGGTAACACGAATGATATTAATCATTTTAAAATCCATTGATAATGATTAATTATGCAATTAAATAAGCAACATGAATATTGGTTTAGTTTTATCTGGAGGAGGAATGCGAGGAGCTGCTCATGTAGGCGCAATTAAGGCGCTTGAAGAGCAAGGTATCTCGCCAACCCACATCGCGGGCTCTAGTGTTGGTGCAATTGTTGGTGCCTTATACGCATATGGCTATGGTTGGAAAGATATTTTAAAATTCTTTAAGAAAGTCAACTTTTTTGATGTTAAAAAATTGGCGCTAAATAAACCAGGATTTATCGATGCCGAAAAATTTTATTCAAATTTTAATGAATATTTAATAGAAGACAATTTTTCCTTTCTAAAAAAGAAACTATACATTACAGGTACCAATATCTTAAATGGGAAACTCAAAATCTTTAAAAAAGGAGAATTGATTAAGCCTGTAATAGCATCTGCAGCCTTTCCAGGTATATTCGCTCCAGTAAAAATCAAAAACTCCTATTATATAGATGGAGGTGCATTAAATAACTTCCCTGTTGATGCTATAAAAAGTAAATGTGACAGCATCGTTGGAGTGTATGTAAATGGGATCAATGCTATAACTATTCAGGATTTAAAACATTCCCATCAAGTTGTTGAAAGAGCCTTTAAACTAAAATCTATTAATGAAGATATTTTAAAATTTCCAGACTGTGACTTAATGATCTCTCCAAACGAGTTGAATAAATTCGGAACTTTTGATAAAAAAAATATTGACCAGATTTTTGAAATAGGTTACAATACCACTAAAAACAAATTAACCACTTATAATATAGACAAACTCAAGTTTACTCTTAAAGGGGTTTAAATGTGAAATTTTTCTATTTAATTCCTTTAATAATAAATTGTTCAATATTTTGTTGTCTTATTATAAATTTAAAGACTTTGTTTAGCAATTTTAAAATAAAAATAAGTAAAATTAGTATATTGTATTATAACACTTAGTATTAGTATCTCTCAACAAATTAAGCATATTACATATACAAATGAAAACTATAGCAATAATTGGAGGCAGTAAAGGCATTGGTAAGAGCATCGTAAAGATTATGCTAGAAAATTGCAAGGTAATTAACATTAGTAGAACGCCTCCCGAAATAGAACACCCTAATTTAACACATTATAATTGTGATATTCTTACTGATGAATTACCAGATTTAGAATTTGTAGATAGCCTAGTATACTGCCCGGGGAGTATTAATCTGAAACCCATTTCTAGATTAAGTATAGACAATTTTAGGACAGATTTTGAAATTAATGTTATAGGAGCTGTTAAAGCTATTCAGAAGTATTTACCACAATTAAAGAAAGGTCTAAATCCATCTATATTATTATTTAGTACCGTAGCCTCCAAGTTAGGGATGCCATTTCACGCCAGTGTAGCAACTTCAAAATCTGGTATAGAAGGGTTGGTAAAATCACTGGGCGCAGAACTGGCACCAACAATTAGAGTTAATGCTATTGCACCTACAGTAACAGATACAGATCTTGCGTCTAAATTATTACGTAATGAAAAAATGATTGAGAATATAACTGAACGACACCCATTAAAGCGTTTCTTAAATCCTGAAGAAGTTGCAGCAACAGCTGCCTTTTTACTATCAGATAATGCCGCCTCATTTTCTGGACAGATATTTGAAATGGATTGTGGTATAGTATCTTTTAAAATATAGCTATGAAAGTAACTGATAAATCAAAATTGTCGCCAAATACGTCTACTGAAACCAAAATACAATCAATCTACGATATAGAAATTAAAGACCTTAATGGCAACCCCATTTCTCTATTAGATTTTAAAGGACAAAAATTATTTTTTGTAAATGTCGCTTCAGAATGTGGATTTACAAAACAATACAAAGCGTTACAAACGTTAAGCGATACCTATAAAGAAAAGCTGGTCGTTATAGGTTCGCCTTGCAATCAGTTTGGTAAGCAAGAGCCCGGAGAGGCTTCACAAATTCAAGAATTTTGCGAATTTAACTTTGGTGTTACGTTTTTACTTACCGAAAAGATAGACGTAAAAGGAAGTAATCAGCATCCCCTATACACATGGTTAACATCTAAAGACCTAAACGGTAAAAAGAGTTCTAGTGTAAAATGGAATTTTCAAAAATATTTAGTGGACGATACAGGCCAACTTATCGATTACTACTTCTCCATTACAACACCTATGAGCTCTAGAATCACCAAACATTTATAGTGTAACAAGAAAGATTCTTTAGGCTGTAACTTTACTTTCACATCTCAGAGATTACTTAGATAAATGTTTCTCTAAAATTCACAAACTAATATTTCCAATGATTAATTTTAAGTTACATTTATGTTCTGAATTTATCTAAATACAGAAGACCAAAAATCAGTATATCACATTATAAAATGAACAAAATACTATTAATATTTCTATTTATTTTCAACATTGGATATAGTCAAGACACCAAATACTTTTCTACAAACACTGAATTCGACAAGGGAGAAATTGCTTTTATGTTTGGGAATGATGTTAAACTTCGTGAGCAGCCAAATACGGAATCTGATGTTTTATCACTATTAAGAATTGGTGAGCAAATTGAAATTTTAGAAAAATCTGATGCAACTATGGAGTTCGACGGCATGGAGTCGCCTTGGTATAAAATAAAAACTAAAGATAAAGAAGGCTACGTTCTTGGCAGCTTAATTTCATTAGACAGAGTATTTGATAAAAATTTGGTGTATTTAATTTCTTTAAAAAAGGATGATTCACGGTTATTCCTTAAAACAAGAGTTTTGGAGCCTAATTTAGAATTTAAAGAAAATATTTCAGAACTTTCAACTTGGCAATTTTCAATAAAAGCATCCGGAAACAAAGGCATTGAAAACATAAAAAGCATATTCGAAATTGATTACTTGGCAGAAGCTTGTGGCGTAGATGGTGGAGGCATGTATTTATTTTATGATGGAAATGAGTTAATAAAAGCAATTGATTATACCCAAGTTTCAGATGCCGGTTTATATTGGTTTATGGAGGAGTATACTTTTCCGAACGACGAAGATGGTGTTAAAGGAAAAATAATATACAAAAGCGATTCTGGGGAAACCAAGGAATATGACACAGAATGGACTGAAAGCACAGTAACCAGACGTCTTTTAGAATGGAATGGAAAAGAAATATTTCCAAAAATAGACCCCGAAAAAGCACAATAACAATTTTAGTTCTTAGCTTAAAACTATAGATTCAATTTCAAGTTTAAAGTCTTCTGCTTTTTTATTCCCTATTAGAAAAGCGATTTCTTCTATACCGTCTTGATCATAATTTGGCATATCGAGCTTACGCCCTTTAAATGTGGGATACATTTCAGACAGCGTTATTGTGAAAGTTTCCCAGCCTTTAGTACTATTGAAATAATTGATATACGCGTATTTATTGGATGACTTACTTTTTATTCTGAATTGATAGGATTTACCATCTCCTCGAACTTTAAAACTGATTTTTGAAAATCCTTTTGTGCGTACCGTATTGAAACTATATTTAACAGTAGAAAATCCGCCATTGTTTTCTAAAGACACATGACCTTCAAAAACACCATTTCCATCTTCTCCTAAATTAAATGATCCTGAAGATTTCCCGCCCATAACAACATCATCTACAATTTTCCAATTCGTAGTATTACTGGTTTTATTAAAATCAAAAATTGTTTCTGATTGCATAGTCGTTATTTAAATGTTTAGCTTTATATAATTTATTGCTCGGTTTTGTTAGATAATCCACACCCCTTATTGGTGCATTAACAATAAAAATTATGTGAGCTAATTTTTCACCGTTAGTATGTTTTATAAAAACATTTAAGGCAATTTTTCAAGTTTTTTCATAATTTCTTCGGCTTCGAAAATTTTCTGATCACTCATTTTTCTGTTAGTCGTAGATAAGCTATGAGCATCCTTTAAAAGCTTTTCGTATTGCGCTTGCAATTTTTCTTTTTCTGATTTCTTTTTAAATAATCCGAACATCTTTTTTTTATTTAAAGTACTAAAAGTATGATTGATAATTTACATAAAGATAAATAATGTTTGACATTTATAATAAACAATCCATGTAAGATGTTATTCGTAATACCTAAATATTGCTATTATAACATCTAATAAGGACTACTATATTTTATCTTTTTATTACTCAGTATCTGATAAGGTTTTCATGAATGCTATTAAGCTTTCTTGTTCGGCTTTGGTTAAATTTAATTCATCGAAAGGCAAGGTTTGATAATCTTCATGAATCCCAATACCTTTTCCCCCACCACGATTATAAAAATCGACAACCTCTTCTAAAGTAGTGTATACACCATTATGCATATAGGGAGCAGTTTTTTCAATATTTCTAACTGTAGGCGTTTTAAAAAAATGTTTTCTCTCGTTTGTACCAAACACATTATAACTACCTAAATCTGTACTAATAATAGCATTTATAGTATCGTTATTTTGTGGGACACCTATTAATTCCACCTCTGTATCATTGTAATTTGGAGGTACTGTTCCGTTAAATAACGGAGGAAAATGACATGTTGCACAAACGGCTTTTCCCATAAACAGGTTGAATCCGTGTTTTTCTTCATCTGTTAAAGAATTTTCTTTACCATTAATATTATTATCAAATTTAGAATTAAAGCCATTTAATGTGCGGACATAAGATGCAATAGCGTGTCTTGTATTAAAATCGACTCTTTTATTATTGTACAATTTATCTACTAACTGTTTGTAATTAGGATTTTTAACAACTCGATTTGCAATAGAATCCATTGGTAAATTAAACTCGTCATGATTCTCGGCTACACCAACAACCTGCCCTTCTAAACTACCTGCTCTACCATCCATAAAAAAAGATTGCTGGTAAGCAGCATAAGTAAGAGTTGGGGAGTTTCTTAATTGATTTTTATCAAACGTTTTTCTTCCATCTGTAAAAGCCTTATCCTCTATATGACAGCTTGCACAAGCCATATTATAATTTTTAGAAAGCATTTTGTCATTAAACAATAGTTTACCAAAAGCCTCCTTCTGTTTTAGGTTAGTGGTGTCGCTTTTGTAGTCTGTAAAATAAAAAACATTAACGGTATTTGCACCAAAAAGAGAGGTTGCATTATTAGATATAGCCATTTCAAAAGGAAATGTTACGTGCCAATCTTCTTGGGTTTTTACCAATAATTCTAGTTGTTTATCAGTGTAATTTTTAATAAAATCATAGCGATCAAAACTATCAAAATCATGATTTAAATTCTCTATACTATTCTTAAAAGAAGCTATTAAGTTATTATATATTTCTTTTGAAGTGTATTTATCTTTATAGAATTCTATTAAAGTTATTAAGGTTTTGTAAGTATATTGACACTCAGCTAAAGATTGCCCTAAAACAGGAGAATCGAAGCCTGTTATACCTGTCGTAGCAATTCGTATTATCTGATCTCTTATTAACCATATAATATGATAATCTTTGAGTTTTATGCTTGTATTTGCTTTTATAAGTTTTAATCTATTACTCGTAATAGAAACTGTGTTTTCTAGATTTAGAGTGTCTATTTCAGACTCATGAAGCATTTCTTCAATAACCTGAAAACCAAAAGGATTTCTAATTTTAATATCTGTTAAATCTTCTTCCTGAACTTGTAAAATATTTGGAGCATTTAAAGATTTAAAATTGTTTTTATCTATCGAAGCCAAAATTGGCTCAACGGTTTTAAAATGCATACGGGCTTTCTTATAGAAAGCAATATTATCTTCTGTTTTTTTAAATATAGATATTGAATCTAAAAAGGAAATGCTGCTATTTAATTCCGAAATATAAAACGTTTCTATATTTTTTTCTGTTGAATCAATATTTACAGTTTTCTCCTCTTTTTTACACGACACTGTAATTAAAAGCAAAAGACATATACCAAAAGTATATGCCTTAGCTTTCATAAATAATATGTTATTCATGATGTTATTTTAAATTATCTATCTAAACCTTTAATTACATAAAGCATAGATCCTTCTTTAGCATTAGCTAAATCAGGATTTGCTAATGGGTCTGTAAAAGAAGTACCATCAGCAGGATTCCAACCATGATTTTGGGTCATTACCATAAAGGTATTTTCTCCATTATTTACAATATCTGTAACATCTATCATACCTGTAATTTCCCATGTACTTGCAGTCGATCCATAACCTAAGTTCTCTGCTCTATCTTGGTCTGCTTCTAAAACAGTTTTTACTTCGCCAGTTGCTAAGTTATATTGGTAAAGTTTAGCATAACCATTAGCTGCAGTATCTAAATAACCATTTGGATCTTCTTGAATGTATGCATAGTTTTCTGTTACTAAAATATTATCAGGAGAATGGAAACCATCTGCTTTTCCTCCAATAATATCTCCATCTAAAACACATGTGATTTTTGCAGCTCCTGTAGGGTCTGAATCGTTTAATACAACTTTATAAACACGACCTAAAGCAGATCCTTTTCCAGCTAAACTAGCAGATACACGACCAGTAACACAAAAATAAACTTCTCTTTGGTTGGCAGCAGAACCTCTTCTCCAATCTATATCTTCTAATCTAGAGAATCCCATAACACCTTTAGTTTTAGATTCTGTATCTAAAGCATCTATTTCTCTTTCTGATAATTCCACAAATTCAGCACTGTATTCTGTACCTTCTTCCATATCCATTTCAAAATCAACACCTGCGCTAGTAACTTTTAAACCGTATAATTTACCGCCACTTAAATCGCCTCTATTCCCAACATACATTCCTAATTGACCAGAAGGCACTGAGTTATCTGAGTGATCATCACCTATAAAAACAACTGTTTTATCTGCATAAGCATCTTTACCAATTGGTACAGCATTTTCTGTAGACCATTGTCCTAAAGCAGGTAAAGTTTCACCTATACTTGCATCATCAACACTTTTATTAGGATCTACAACAAACACACCTTTAGATGCTCCACCCCATTCTCCTCCAGATAAATATAAAGGACCAAATCCATGTTCTTCTGGTGTAATTAAAGTACCTGAACACATTGCTGTTTCAGCAGTTGCTGTAGCATTTAAGATATATTCTCCATTAAAAGGTCTTAAATTTTTGTTCAATAAAATTCGTGCAATAGAATAATCTGCTTCTATATTATTAATTAAAGTGAAGGTATCATCTCCGTTATTAATTAAACCAGCACCATCAGCCATAGAACCGTAAACAAAATCTGGTGAGTTTGGTATAACATCTTCAGAAGTTAAAATAGTTGTGATTTTTACGTTGAAAAAATCATTTGTTACTTTTAATAACGTTGGTGTTTTTGATGCTGTTAAGTAAATAGAGGCATCATCGCCATCAATTCCATCTTCACCGTCAATACCATCTTCTCCATCAACACCATCTACTCCGTCAACGCCATCTTTTCCGTCTTCAACATCACAACTAACAAACAGAGAGCTTGATGCTGTAATAACAAATGACAATAAAAATATTCTAAAAATTTTGTTCATAATCTAAGGTTTTTATTAGTTTTTATTAGACTACTAATGTATTACGAGCTTCTTAAAGGTTTGTTAATTTAGTAAGGTCGTATGTTTATGCTATTGCAATCACAATGTTAATTACATTAATAAAACATACCTAAAGAATTGATAATCCAACTTAAATGTTAACTAGGAATTAAGAACATTCACATAAACCAACTTACCAAAAACAACAATAATCTCATAATAAACACATTACACCTAGACAAAACATAATTAGTTCTTATTTATCTAAATAAGGTTTTCTAATTATAAAAGATGGTGATGGTTACGACTGAACAACTAAAAGTCCTATAAAAAGTGCACACGAATAAAGACATTCGTTTATTTCTTTTTTAAATTAAAAGACTTGATTTTGAATTTCTAAAAGCAATCCGGCATTTACGAAATGGAGTAGAAATGTGATTAGTAGATGCTCTTCTAAATAATTCTGTGTATTTACTTAAACTAAAAAATCTCAGATTAATTTCTTATCTGAGATTTAATTGTTTTAAGATTATTAATTTACTATTTAGTTTATAGCGTTTTAGAGTTCTATATAAAAGTGATTGTTATACCTCTTAAAACGTCGCTACAAATAAGTATTAAGGATTTAGAACTGCATTTTCTTGATCTGTAAACAATCTAGATTGAATAATAAATCGAAGTCCTAATGGGATTTCAAGCGAAAAACTTGAGCCGCGACCTTTTGTAATGTCTACGGTTAAATGGGTATGCTTCCAATATTCATACTGATCTTTGTTCATATAAAAAGGAACGTTTTCTATTATACCTAAATGAATATCACTTTCGTCTAAATACATTTCATCTTTTTCAAAAATCATTGGAGATGAACCGTCACAGCATCCGCCACTTAAATGAAAGATTAAATCGCCATGTTTCGCTTTCAGTTGATTCACTATTTTCGCTGCTTCTACAGTAATTGCTATACGTTCCATAAGTTATAAAATTAAATTAAGGTTGAATTAAATATTAATCCAACCTTAATTGCTATTAATCAATCCACTAGAAAAAGCCTAGTTTATTTTTATCGTAAGAAATCAACATGTTTTTAGTCTGTCTATAATGATCCATCATCATAAGATGATTTTCTCTACCAAATCCTGACTTTTTATATCCACCAAATGGTGCATGAGCGGGATATGCATGATAACAATTCACCCAAACACGTCCGGATTTAATCGCTCTAGGAATTTGGTATAATTGATGCGCATCTCGTGTCCAAACACCAGCTCCAAGTCCATAAAGTGTATCGTTTGCAATCTCTAAAGCTTCAGCTTCATCTTTAAATTTTGTAACACAAACAACAGGTCCGAAAATTTCTTCTTGAAAGACTCGCATCTTATTGTGACCTTCTAAAATAGTGGGTTTAATATAAAAACCTTTAGATAAATCGCCTTCTGTATTCGCTTCTCCTCCACATAATACTTTTGCGCCTTCTTCTTTACCAATTTTTAAATACGACTGAATTTTTTCATATTGATCGTTAGAAGCCTGTGCACCAACCTGTGTATTTACATCGTAGGGATTATCTTGAATAATGGCTTCCGTACGTTCCACAACACGTTTCATAAACGCATCGTAAATATCTTCTTGAACTAATATCCTCGAAGGACATGTACATACTTCTCCTTTATTAAATGCGAATAAAACAGCACCTTCAATGGCCTTATCTAAAAAGGCATCGTCGGCATCCATCACACTATTAAAAAATATATTTGGCGACTTCCCTCCTAGCTCCATAGTTACAGGATTCAGATTTTTAGAGGCGTATTGCATGATTAATTGTCCTGTAGTTGTTTCTCCTGTAAATGCGACTTTATCTACTCTAGAACTCGATGCCAAAGGCTTTCCTGCCTCTGGACCAAACCCGTGAATTACATTTATAACTCCTGGAGGAAACACATCTGCAATTTTTTCCATTAAGATGGTTGCGGAAACTGGAGTTTGTTCGGCAGGTTTAAGAACTACACAATTTCCTGTAGCCAAAGCTGGAGGTAATTTCCATGAGAGCATTAGAAGCGGGAAATTCCATGGTATAATCTGTCCGATAACACCAAGAGGTTCTTTAATATTCATAGACAATGTATTGGCGTCTATCTCGGTCGCACTTCCTTCTTCTGCACGAATACAAGCTGCAAAATAACGCCAATGGTCTACAGCCAACGGAATATCTGCATTTAGTGTTTCTCGAATAGGTTTACCGTTATCGCACGTTTCTATTACAGCAAACTCTTCTAAATTGGCTTCTATAATATCTGCAACTTTATTTAATAGACTAGCACGTTCTGCTGCTGGTGTATTCCCCCAACTTTCCTTGGCAGCATTCGCCGCATCTAAAGCGAGTTCTACATCTTCTTTTTGTGATCTTGGGAATTTCGCAATTAGACTTTGATCTATAGGAGAGGTGTTTTCAAAATATTCCCCATTTACGGGTTTTACAAATTTTCCGTTTATAAAATTATCATACTGTGCTTTAAATTTTGGTTTAGAATAGCCCATTATTTTTATGTTTTTTAAATTAATTAATCTGTTTTAATAAAAACTATATTATTATATGTGTAATATTTTTAGTAAAAATTATGATTATTATCATTTTATGTAAAGTTATTTTGTTAAAGTCTAAAACAATTGAACATATTTATTATATTTTAGTACTATTCTATTATTAAATAAGAGATCATTACTTAATAAGCAACATCGCATATGAACCATATCCTAAGTCAGCACAATACACAAAGAAAACTCACTACTTTAGTTGAAAACAGAACAACTTATAGTGCAAATTTTGCAGAGTTAAATATTTTTGAAACTCATGAATATGCAGAACAGGTATCTTTAAAGTTTGGTTTTCCTGTAATTGCAAGTATGCTTACAGGCAAAAAAGTGATGCATATTGAAGGGCTCCCCGCATTCGATTTTTATCCTGGAGAATCTGTAGTTATGCCAACTAATAAAGAAATGATTATCGATTTTCCGATGGCAACTATGCAGAACCCGACTAAATGTTTGACTTTGGGTATAGATGGTTCTAAAATAAAAGAAGTCGTAGATAAATTTAATGACCATGTGCAAATAGAAAATAAAAACAACACATGGTCTTTAGACGCTACTGCAAATCATTTAATAAATAATGCAGATGTTAGCCAATTAATTAAGCGACTCATTTATACATTTACCAATAACAATACCTCTAAAGATGTACTACTGGATTTAATGATTCAAGAACTTATTGTGCGCTTGTTACAGACTAAGGCTAAGTTTTTTATACTTAACTCGGAACATATGTTAGATGATAATCGTATAGGAATTGTGATTAAATTTATTAAAGAAAATTTGACTAATAAGGACATTACTGTCGATGTTTTAGCAGAAAAAGCATGTATGAGTACATCTCATTTTCATAAGAAATTTAAAAGTACTTTAGGTATTTCTCCAATAGATTACATCAATTCTGAAAAAATTAAATTCTCAAAAAAACTGATTAAAAACAGTAAAGATTTTAGAATTTCTGACATCGCGTTTAAAACAGGTTTTAATAACATTAGCTATTTTAACCGACAGTTTAAGAAGATAGAACTCATGACACCACTACAATTCAAGAAATCTATAATGGCTTAATAAAATCTCTTTATTAAACATAACACATATATTAATTAGGAGTGATTTTATTTGAGACAAAAAAGAAACCCTTACAGTTAACCTACACATTACAAAGCTTGTAACTTAGTTTTTAACCAAAAAAAGGAAAAAAGAAGGTACAAGTTTATCTTGCTTATACATACAATTATAAAGAAGCGCTTCATGCTTACTGTGATATTTTGGAAGATAAACCAATGAACTTGGGCATCTCCTGTATTGGTAAATTGAAACAAATACTAACTACTAAATTTTAATTATATGAAACCCTCAACTTTGTTAGGAGCTGCTTCGGTTATATTGCGAAGTAAAAGATTAACAATTGTATTTATTGCAATACAGTTAGGTTACTTAACTCATAGATATTTAGAAAACAAACACAAAAAGGAAGAAGAATTAGCACAGCAAGTGTAAGTTGTAAATCTTAAGATACTATACTAAACCCGTTTAATGCATTAAACGGGCTTTTGCTTTTTTAACTAAAATTCTATCTTAAAATGCAATCTAATTTTTAAGTTATTCAGATACAAGTACTCTCGATCTCATGAATTTAGAAATGTTAAAATTATTTTAAAAAATCGATTGAGTTAAAAACCCCATTGTGAAATCTTTATTTTTCAGAAAAAGCTATTATTATGAAAAGAAACAAACTCTTAGTATTCATCACGATTATTATGATTTCTCTCGTTTCCTGTAAAACGAAAGAAGAGAAAGAAATGGAAGTCTCTGAAAATGAAAAAGAGATGATATCTCAAAAACCCGCAGATACAGTTCAAACAGCTATTGGTCCATTAATTTTACCAAAACCCTATGCTACAGAATCTGTTAGAAACCAGAACAAACTTATAGACTGGCCAGAAGGAAAAATGCCAGTTGCTCCTGAAGGATTTACTGTAACAAAATTAGCCGACGGTTTTAAAAATCCGCGTTGGACTTATATTGCCCCTAATGGAGATATGTTTGTGTGTGAAGCCAATACTAAAAAAAGTGCTGGACTCATCACCATATTAAGAGATAAAAATAATGATGGGACCATAGAACTACGAGAAACTTTTCTAGAAGAACTAAAACAACCTTTAGGTATGTTAATTATAGGTGATTATTTTTATGTTGCCAATACAGACGGACTTTATAAATACCCTTATAAAACAGGACAAACGAAACTAAATCCTTCTGAAAGTAAAAAAATAGTCGATCTCCCTGCTGGTGGTTATAACAACCATTGGACACGAAATATTATTACAAATGATGCTCAAGACAAAATCTATATTTCTGTAGGTTCTGCAAGTAATGTTGGAGAATATGGAATGGATGAAGAAATTCGTCGTGCCAACATATTAGAAGTAGATTTAAATGGAGAGAATGAAGAAATTTACGCTAGCGGACTTAGAAATCCAGTTGGTATGGATTGGAATCCTGCTAATGGCGAACTTTGGACAGCAGTAAACGAACGTGATGAAATTGGAGACAATCTTGTTCCTGATTATGTAACAAGCGTTAAAGAAGGTGGATTTTATGGTTGGCCATATGCCTATTATGGTGCTATTGAAGATCCACGATTAGAAGGTAAAGCTCCCGATTTAGTAGCGAAAACAATAGTGCCGGATGTTTCTGTAGGTCCTCACACCGCATCTTTAGGATTAACGTTTTACAATATGGATAGTTTTCCAGAGAAGTACAAAAATGGTGTATTTGTTGGTCAACACGGTTCATGGAATCGCTCCGTACTTTCAGGTTATCGCGTGGTTTTTATCCCTTTCGAGAATGGAAAACCGACTTCGGAACCAGAAGACTTTCTTACTGGATTTATTGCCGATAAAAGCGAAACCGATGTGTATGGAAGACCCGTTTGTGTAACTGTTACCCCAACAGGTGATTTACTTGTAAATGATGATTCCGGTAACACCATCTGGAAAGTAAGTTACACTAATTAGTAACGCTAGCCTCAAAAAAAATCCTACGACTTCATGAAATTTATACCCTTTAAAATAATAGCGATTATATTTTTAATCGCTATTATAAATCCAACATATGCACAGAATTTTAACGGACGAGTCCTTGATTACGAAAACGCCCCAATTTCAGGTGTTGCTTTAATTTTTAATAATGAAGTGATTTCTGAAACAAATACAGAAGGTACATTCACATTAACTAAAACGTTTCAATTTCCCATAAAAATCAAATTAAAACACCCTGATTATTTCATCAAAACAGTAAAATTATTTAAAAATAATAGCGTTTACAAACTATCTGTTTTAGAAGAAACACAAGACCTAGAAGAAGTTATTATTTCTTCAACCTATCAGAAAGAAAGTAAAGTTATTATTCCTACTACAAAAATCTCTTCTCAGAAATTTGAAGAATACAGTCCAATAAATTTGGTTTCTGCCATAAACGAAACTCCCGGTGTTTATATACAGAGTGGTGCTTTAAATACCAACAGAATTGTTATTCGTGGTGTGGGTTCTCGCACACTTTATGGAACTAATAAAATACGTGCTTATTTTAATGGTATCCCGATCACTAATGGAACAGGCGAAACTTCAATAGATGCCTTTGATCCTGAAAATATAGAAAGCTTAGAAATTGTAAAAGGTCCTAAAGCAACACAATATGGAACAAATTTGGGTGGCACTATATTACTTAACTCAATGCAGGCTTTAGAAGGTGAAACCTATTTTAAAAGTAATCTTACTATTGGAAGTTTCGGGTTGCTGAAAAACAATATATCTGTTGCCACTGCAACTAAAAAACTAGCATTCAATTTAAATTACGATCACCTAGAATCTGATGGGTTTCGTGAAAATAGTAATTATGATCGCCATACCCTTTTGTTAACGTCTAATTACATATTTAATAAAAAAAATGAAATTGGTGTCTTACTAAACTACACCGATTATTATGCTCAGATACCGAGTTCGATTAGTAAAACGGACTTTGAAGAAGATCCTTCTCAAGCAGCTTATACTTGGGGTGCCGCCCAAGGTTATGAAGATAATAAACAGGTTTTAACTGGTGTAAATTATACGCACCGCTTTTCTAAAAACTTTAGTAATACCACATCAATTTTTTACAGTTATCTCGATCATTACGAACCTCGTCCATTTAACATTTTAGATGAATATACTAACGGATATGGAGCGAGAACACTGTTTGCAAAAGAATTTAATTTTCTAAACAATTCGGCAAATCTCAGTTTTGGAGGTGAACTTTATAAAGATCATTACAATTGGAAAACCATCGAAAATCTATACGAAGAAAATAATGGCAACGGCAGTTTACAAGGTCAGTTACTTAGCGATAATCAAGAAAGACGAAATAATATAAATGTTTTTGCTACTGTAACTTTACCGCTTACAGAAAAACTTAAAGCCCAAATCGGACTAAATATCAACAAAACCAGTTATAACTTTCAAGATGAATTTAATGTTGGAGAAGACAATAAAAATGCCGACCGCGATTTCGATCCTATTTTCGCACCAAATGTAAATCTATTATATCAGTTTACTCCAAATGCAAGCGCTTATGTAAATGTTAGTCGCGGATTTAATTATCCATCTATTGAAGAAACTTTAACTCCAGAAGGTCTTATTAACCCTGAATTAGGTCCTGAAACCGGATTTAATTATGAAATTGGTAGCACTGTGTTTTTATTTAATAGCAAACTACAAATACAGCTTTCTGCATACCTTCTAGATATAGATAATTTACTTGTTGCAGACCGTGTAGGCGACGACCAATACATTGGTCGCAATGCAGGTAAAACGGAACATAAAGGAATTGAACTTTCCTTTTTTTATACGCATATGTTTACAAGCGGAATTTTCCTATCACCTTATTTAAATGCTGAAATTACAGATAACAGATTCATAGATTTTGTAGATAATACAAATGATTATTCTGGAAACAAACTTACAGGAGTACCAGATAACAAAGTGAATGGAGGTATACAATTTGGATATAGAAACTTTAACTTAAATACTAATTTTCTTCATGTTGGAGACATGCCTTTAGATGATGCTAACACATTATATTCTGAAGCGTATACCGTATTCAATGCAAAATTATCTTTTAGTCGTGAGATTACAGATCATCTATTTATTGAATTAAATGCAGGTATAAATAACTTTACAGATGAAGCTTATGCATCTGCAGTACTTATAAATGCTGTAGGGTTTGGTGGGTCAGAACCTAGATATTATTATCCAGGAATGCCGCGAAATTGGTTTGGTGGTATTAAAATTGGATATACAATTTAAAGTTGGGAAAAGTTGATTTATGAATTTTAGATTACGATAACTTAGGTTCCATTTTGGACTCAAAGTTTACCCTAACAAATCTTCTAAAGCAGGTTTTAAGTTAACATACTTGAAATCAAAATTTTCAGCTTCTACCTTCTTAGAACTCACACGCTGACTTTCAAATAATAAAATATGCATTTCGCCTAAAGCTAATTTCATAGCAAATCTTGGAATATTCGGTAATAATAAAGGACGTTTTAAAACATAAGCAGCTGCTTTAGTTAATTCTAAATTACTTACAGGATTTGGAGCTACTCCATTATAAACACCCTGTAAAGTATGTTGCACAGCGAACACAAATAGCGATGCTAAATCTTTAATATGAATCCAGCTTTGCCATTGTTTACCACTTCCAAAAGCGGCCCCAGCTCCAAACTTTATAGGTTTAATAATTTCGGGCAATGTACCTCCTTCTTTTGCTAAAACTAAACCAATTAAGACCGTTGCAAGGTCAAATCAATTGAATCTATTATTATATTGAATAACTGTTTGTAAATTAAGTTCTCAAGTCTTATTTTTAGGTTATGAAATTACAGAAAGCCCCAACCTTAGCGGAC
>NZ_JAWQUN010000034.1:0-31509 GCF_033447105.1 Formosa sejongensis | reverse complement strand
TACAATCAAGGTCGGTTTTAAATCGATCAGAAAACTCTAGAAGATTTTGACCTGTAAATATGTTCATGTTTTAATGTGTTTCTTAGGTTTAAAGATAAGTATTTATATACTGACCTCTATAATATTTTATAAACTCGATTTTGTTAGGTGTGTTTTTAATCTATTATTCTTAAATTTTGATTAAAAATAGAGTTCTTGCGCCAATCTATAAGTATTAGCATGGGCTTCTATAATGGTTTTAATTTCAGGTGTATATCCGCCACCCATACTACACATTACTGGAATAGAATTTAATTTACAAGTTTCTAAAACAAATAGGTCTCTTGCTTTGCAGCCCTGTGTTGTTAATCCCAATTTTCCTAATTTATCCGAAGCAATAACATCTACTCCAGAAAGATAAAATATAAAATCTGGTTGCTGCTCGTCGATTAATTTTGGTAGTGTATTTTTTAAAATTTTAAGATAGGAGGTATCGGTAATATTATTATCTAATTCAATATCTAAATCGCTTTGTTCTTTTTCAAACGGATAGTTATGTTTTCCATGCATAGAAAAGGTGAAAATGCGAGGTTCGTCTTTAAATATCTCAGCTGTTCCGTTTCCTTGATGCACATCTAAATCTACTATTAGAATACGTTTTGATTTATTTTGAAGTAATAAATTTTTTGCAGCGATAGCTTGATCGTTTAACATGCAAAAGGCTTCGCCGTGGGTTGAAAATGCATGGTGTGTTCCTCCAGCAATATTCATGGCTATACCATATTTTAAAGCATATTCAGTAGCTTTTAAAGTGCCATCTGCAATAATTATTTCACGTTCTACTAATTTTCTGCTTAATGGAAATCCAATTTTTCGCGCTGCACGCTGATCTAAAGTTATATTTAATAAATCGTAAAAATAATCAGGGTCATGTACTTCTAAAATGGATTTGTGATTTTGTAGTGCTTTAGGCTTGAAAAAATTATCGGTTATACACGTGCCTTCATGTATCAATTGCAGAGGAAGTAATTCATATTTTTCCATAGGAAATCGATGTCCTTTTGGAAGCGGATGATTGTATATAGGATGGTAAGCAATTTTAAGCATGTTATTTCTGAAGCTTAAGCTGAATTCGTTTTCGAGGCACATCTACTTCTAAAACTTTCACGATAATTTGCTGATGTAAACTTACATGTTCACTCACGTCACTCACAAATACATCTGCTAAATTAGATACATGAATCAAGCCACTTTCCTTAATTCCGATATCTACAAAACATCCAAAATTTGTGATGTTATTTACAATACCTGGTAATATCTGGCCTTCTGTAAGGTCGTTAATAGTTTTTATATCCTGATTGAAAGTAAACACTTTGGCTTGTGCTCTAATATCTAAACCAGGTTTTTCCAATTCTTTTATAATATCCTGTAACGTTGGCAAACCAACCGTTTCTGAGCAATATTTTTTAAGATCTATTTTTTGAAGCACAGTCGAATTTCCGATAAGTTCTGAAATGCTTTTACCAGAATCTTTAGCCATTTGTAGAACTACAGCATAACGTTCTGGATGTACAGCAGAATCGTCTAACGGGTTTTTAGCATCTTTAATTCTTAAAAAACCAGCACCTTGCTCAAACGCTTTACCTCCTAAACGTGGAACTTTTTTTATTGCTGTTCTAGATGAAAATGCACCGTTTTCCGTTCTGTAATTTACGATGTTTTCGGCTAATTTTGGTCCAATTCCCGACACATAACTTAACAAAGAGGTGCTTGCTGTATTGATGTTTACACCAACCGAATTCACGCAATTTTCTACAACCATATCTAAACTGCTTTTAAGTTTAGACTGCTCTACATCGTGCTGATATTGTCCAACACCAATAGATTTTGCATCAATTTTAACCAGTTCCGCTAAAGGGTCTTGTAAGCGCCTTCCGATGGACACAGAGCCCCTTACGGTGATGTCGTAATTAGGAAATTCATCCCTAGCGATTTTTGATGCTGAATAAATAGATGCTCCAGCTTCACTAACCACAAATACTTGAATATATGTTTTAAAATGAATACTACGAATTAAGGTTTCTGTTTCTCTAGAAGCAGTTCCATTACCAATGGCAATAGCCTCAATTTTATAAGTATCAACCATAGAACTGATTTTTTTAATCGCTCCAACTTCATCACTTTTAGGCGGATGTGGATAAATAGTATCATTGTATTTTAAATCGCCTTGTGCATCTAAACATACAATTTTACAACCTGTTCTAAATCCAGGGTCAATCGCCAATACTCGTTTTTGTCCTAGTGGCGATCCTAAAAGCAACTGTTTTAAGTTCTTTGCAAATACATTTATTGCAGATTCGTCTGCTTTATCTTTAGCAATTTGCATCGCCTCGTTGGTTAATGCAGGTAACAATAAGCGTTTGTAGGCATCTTGAATGGCTAATGTAATTTGCTGAGCGCAAGCGTTGTTAGACCGAATAATTCGATCTTCTATTTTTGCTAAAACGACCTCATCATCAATCGCAATTTTTACACGTATAAAACCTTCTTTTTCAGCTCTTAAAATGGCCAATAATCTGTGTGATGGAATTCTACTTAAAGATTCCGTCCATTCAAAATAATCTTTGAATTTTTGAGCCTTTTCATCATCAACTTTCGTTTTAATTACTTTTGTTGAAATTGTCGCATAACGTTCCAATTGAAAACGGATATTATTTCTAACATCTGTGCGTTCGTTTACCCATTCAGAAATAATATGTCGTGCACCTTCTAAGGCATCTTCTATGGAAGTTACGTCGCCTTTTACGTATTTAAAGGCAATGGATTCCATAGCATTTGCATTCTGACTCATTATGATTTTTGCCAAAGGTTCTAAGCCTGCTTGTCTTGCTTTTTCTGCTTTGGTTTTTCTACTTTTTTTGAATGGTAGATATAAATCTTCAAGGGTAATTAAATCGGTAGTGGTTTCAATTTTTTTCTGAAGTTCATCAGTTAAAACGGCTTGTTCTGTAAGCGCTTTAATAATAGTTATTTTTCGTTTTTCAAGCGTTTCAAAAACGCTTTTATATTTTACAATATCCCCAATCTGAACCTCGTCTAAATGTCCAGTTAATTCCTTTCTGTATCGCGAAATAAACGGAATAGTACAGTCTTCATCTAATAAGTTTAACGTGTTTTTTACGCCTTGTTCTGGAAGCCGAGTTTGAGAAATAATATATTGTAAAATAGTCATGTTTTAATTTTGAAAAGGATTGTAAATATAATGATGTTAACTAGAAAAATGGATTGATAAATTTAAAAATTAATACGTGTTTTAAGGATGCAAATCAATCATGTCCTAAATTATATTATATGTTCATTTTTTTCATTGATAAAAAGATCCTTCGACTACGCTCTGGATAAACCACGCCAAAAAAATCTAGGCTTACGAACTTTTATCTAAATTTTCGTTCACTATCTAAATTTAAAGAACTCGCCACTAAAAATCAATAATATAGATACATTCGTTTAGCTCAAACAGCTTCAAATTTTACGATAAATTTTCGATAGGCCAGCCGAAAAAACAAAATTCAACTTATATAGAAAAAGAACATCTCACAACACAAGTAACACCATAAAGTCAACAGCTGTAGAACTTTTAAAAAAAAGAGACAAATCGTTTAGGACGCTATTGGATGCAGATAATAGAAAATAAAAAGACCTCACAAATAGAAATTTGGGAGGTCTTTTAAAACTTGGTTTGGGGCAAAAAAGTTTAGTCTACAAAGTAATCTATTTCAAATTTTGCCAAAGGCGCCATTCTCGCTTTATTTAAATTTAAAACACCATTTACTACAGTGTAATTATCTGTTACTTCTAATACTAGCATAAATTCATTTTCCACACTCATTTCTGGAGGACAAGCCATCATTGTACGCATCATTTTAGAAAATGCAATGCGGTTACCTTCTAATAGTTCATAGCTCCCTCCAAAGCCATTACAGCTCGAGTTTCCGCTTACGCGATTTTCTTCAGAATTAAATATTATAAAAGGTTTATTCATGACGTTGCTTATAGGCTTTCCATTAAGCTCTACTAGTTTCCAAGAGATGTCTAATAATTCTTCTGTGGGTTGTTTTTTCAAAATATAATTATTAGCTAAATCTCCAGTGATTTGTTTCCCTTTTTGATCTAAATGGGTAAGCGTGTTTTCTCCAACAAAATAACTTTGTGACATACCACCTGCATCTAATATTACCGTGTTTCCTGCTTTATTCCATATAAAAGTACCTGTAACTGAAGAAATTTCATCAGATTTTCCAACATACTGTGTTTTTTTAGAGAACGTTAAATCTGTATGTAATGTAATTACAGTTTTAAGACCATCGCAGTCTGCACAAGGAATTGTACCTACATAAGTACCATCCCAATCTAAACTATTCATGCTATTATGTGCATTATCTGTATCGGTTGTATCTTTAGTCGATTTACAACTTACAATCAGAATAGCAATTATTAAAAATGGTAATACTTTTTTTATCATAATATTTAGTTTAAACAGTTTTAGAGTTGGAAAAAACCTAGCTAATTTGCAATCCGTTTGTAGCTCCATCTTCATCTGGATTTACAAACACTAATTTACCTTCGGCAGTTTCAGTCATTAAAATCATGCCTTCACTTTCTACACCACGTAACGCTCTAGGCGCTAAGTTTACAAGAACAGTCACGCGTTTTCCTATAATGTCTTCTGGTTTAAAACTTTCTGCAATTCCAGAAACAATAGTTCTTACATCAATTCCTGTATCTACTTTTAAAACAAGTAGCTTTTTAGCTTTCGGCATTTTCTCTGCTTCTAAAATCGTGCCAACACGCAAGTCTAATTTAGAGAAATCGTCGAATGTAATGGTATCTTTTTGAGGTTCAGTAACTTTATTAGCCGCTTCGTTTGCTTTTTTACTTGCAATTAATTTGTCTAATTGGTATTGAATGGTATCATCTTCTATTTTAGAGAACAATAATTCCCCTTTTTCTATTTGATGTTCTGCAGGAAGTAAAACATCTTTTGTTGAAATGCTATCCCAAGTGTTCCTATCTGAAATATTTAACATCCCTTTTAATTTTGTTGAAGTAAAAGGTAAGAATGGTTCGCAAAGTGTTGCTAATCCTGAAGCAATTTGGAGTGCGACAAACATTACGGTTTGTGTTCGTACTTCATCTACTTTAATTGTTTTCCAAGGCTCTTCGTCGGCTAAATATTTATTTCCAAGTCGTGCTAAATTCATTAATTCCTGACTTCCTTCACGGAATCTGTAACGTTCTATAGAACTTGAAATTACAGACGGATATGCTTTTAAAGCAGCTAAAGTTTCTTCGTCTATTTGAGAGAATTCGCTTGGTGCTGGAACGATTCCGTTATAATATTTATTAGTTAAAACTACGACACGATTAATGAAGTTTCCGAAGATAGCAACCAATTCATTGTTGTTTCTTGCTTGGAAATCTTTCCATGTAAAGTCGTTATCTTTAGTTTCTGGAGCATTTGCTGTTAAGGCATAACGCAACACATCTTGCTGGTTTGGAAAATCTTCTAAATACTCAGGTAACCAAACGGCCCAGTTTTTAGATGTTGATAATTTGTTGCCTTCTAAATTTAAAAATTCGTTAGCTGGTACATTTTCTGGTAGTATGTAAGAGCCTTCAGCTTTTAACATCGCAGGGAAAATAATACAGTGAAACACAATATTGTCTTTTCCTATAAAATGCACTAAAGTCGTGTCTTTATCTTTCCAATACGGTTCCCAGTCTTTTCCTTCGCGAGCAGCCCATTCTTTGGTTGAAGAGATATAACCAATTGGTGCATCGAACCACACATAAAGTACTTTTCCATCTGCGCCTTCTAGAGGTACAGGAATTCCCCAATCTAAATCGCGAGTTACTGCACGAGGTCTTAATCCGTCGTCTATCCAAGATTTTACTTGTCCGTAAACGTTAGGTTTCCAATCTTTTTTATGTCCTTTTAAGATCCATTCTTTTAAAAATGCTTCGTGTTTATCTAAGGGTAAAAACCAATGTTTCGTTTGTTTTAATGTTGGTACATTTCCAGTTATCGCAGATTTCGGATTAATTAAATCTGTAGCGTTTAAACTGCTTCCACATTTTTCACATTGATCGCCATAAGCTTCTTCATTTCCACATTTCGGACACGTTCCTGTTACAAAACGGTCTGCTAAAAACTGATTTGCTTCTTCGTCGTATAATTGTTCTGTGGTTTCTTCATTAAATTCGCCTTTATTATATAAAGTGGTAAAAAACTCTGAAGCGGTATCGTGATGAATTTTAGCTGAAGTTCTTGAATAATTATCAAATGATACTCCAAAATCTTCAAACGATGTTTTTATGATAGCATGATATTTATCTACAATATCTTGAGGTGTTACACCTTCTTTTTTTGCTTTAATAGTAATGGGTACACCATGTTCGTCACTTCCGCAAATAAAAAGTACATCGTTTCCTGTTAAGCGTAAATATCTGGCATAAATATCTGCAGGTACGTAAACACCGGCTAAATGGCCAATATGTATTGGACCGTTGGTGTAAGGTAACGCTGCTGTAATGGTATATCTTTTAGACATGTCTGATTTCTGTTTTAAAGGCACAAAAGTACGCAATTCATTAACCATTTAGAAAAAAAATGTACTTTTACAAAAAGCACATTTTATGTCCCTTAACAGAATATTTCTAATCCTATTTTTTATTGTTTTCAGTTTAAAAACGAGTCCGATAATGGCACAACATATAGACAAAACTTTTATATCTACACATAATACATATATACAACCACCGCATTTAAAAGCAGGGGATACTGTTGCGATTGTGGCGCCTTCTGGAGTGTTAAAAAATAAGGATGATGAAGTGGCGCGTGCTGTTGCTTTACTGAAAAGTTGGGGATTACATACTGTTATTGGTGAACATGTGTTTGAACAAAATGGGCATTTTGCTGGCACAGATAAACAACGTGCAGCCGATTTTCAGAAGGCCTTAGACGATCCTAAAATTAAAGCGATTTGGTGTGCTCGTGGCGGATATGGTACCGTTAGAATGTTAGATTTATTAGATTACACTACATTTAAAAAACAACCAAAATGGGTGATTGGTTATTCTGATATTACAGGGATTCATAGCCAAATTCATAATTTAGGATATCAATCTTTACATTCTATGATGTGTAGTAGTTTGCCTCAGAATTTATCCGATATTCCTGAAACGATTTCAACATTTAAAGATGCCATTTTCGGAACACCTTTATCTTATACGTTACAAGGCTCTAGCTATAATAAAAAAGGTATGGTTACGGCCCCAATTACAGGAGGGAACTTAACATTATTGAACAGTATGTTAGGTTCTGAAACAAGTATTAATACAGCTGGAGATATTCTTTTTATTGAAGAAATAGGCGAGTATGCATACCACATAGACCGTATGTTACAGAGTTTAAAGCGTGCTGGATATTTCGAAAACTGTCGTGGTATTCTTGTAGGTGATATGAGTAAAGTGAGAAAAAACACAACAGAATTTGGTAGAACAATAGATGAAATTATTCTAGATGTTGTTGCAGAATATAATTTCCCGGTAGCTTTTAATATGCCGGCAGGTCACGAAAAGGATAATCGTGCTATAATTTTGGGTTGTAAAGTAACGATGAAGGTTGAAAAGGATGAGACAACTTTGGTTTTTCATGAGTAAGTCAGAAAAGAGTCCCAAAGCCTAAACGTCTTTAGATTCGTCATACCGAACCTGATTCGGGATCTCAATAGATTAGGTTTACTTTTAGTAATTGCATATTTACATGAATACAAGTGATTATTATGGCGACAATTGATTTAAGAAATACAGTCAAGGAATATGTTAATTCAGCAGATGTAAGACTTTTAAAACTTATGAAAGCCTTAGCTGAAAGCTATCAGAAAGATGAGGAAGAGCTTTCGTTAAGTGAAAATCAATATCAGATTATTGATGATAGAAGAAAATCCCATTTAAAAGGAGAAAGTAAATCTTTTACCTGGGAAGAAGTCAAAGATAACGCAAGGAATGCTGCCAAATAGTGTATATGTTATAGAGATTAAAGAAGAGGCTAATTCAGAAATAATTGAAGCTTACTTTATTATGAAAATAAAAACATAGGGCTAGGAGAGGAATTTTTAGAACATTTAGATGTTTATTTCCAAAGACTTAAAATTAATCCTAAACACTTTCCGAAAAAAAAAACTTATAGAGAGGCTTTCTTAAAACGTTTTCCTTTCTTGATTATTCATCAAATTGAAAAGAATAAAATAATTATGTATTCTATATTTAATACTTGGTAAAATCCTGACAAAAAGATTATTTAGTCGATTCAGTACAACTTTTTTTGAAACCAGTAAAATCCCAAACTTCCCAAGCTATACAATAAAACATCAATCCAATCTGCAGTATATCTAGAGTTTGATTGTGGTAGTAGCCATTCGAAAAGTATAGCATAAAACAGGGTTAAAATTATAATAGGCCCTAGAGGTAAGTATAAATTAAAATCTCCCTTAATACCTCGAATTCCGAGTAAACAGAACGTTAACACTAAAGGCATACATAAAGCATCATTCACGTAAAATCGAATCCAATTGGGGAGTTCTATAGTAAAGATATTTGATAGGTAAACGACACTTGCAATAGCCAGACATAATAAAAATACAGGCTGTTTTAATATTTTCATGCGGCCAAGAAAGTAAATAACCAAGCGAAAAAAGCACCAATCGCGATAACAATCATAGCAACCGATTTCATTATTTTAGCACCGATACGCACTATTAAATAATTACTGTTTTCTCCTGATTCAATCCAGGAAGGCGATGATTTCTTTTTAGTTTCCTCACGCTCTTTACGCTTTTTCTCTTGCTCTTCATGAGCTAATTCACGTCTTTTTTTATAAGAAAGTAGGGTGCCGCAGTTCGAACAATGATCAGCATTCGTGTTGAATAACCCACAATTTGGACATTTTATTTGAACTGTACCACCCATATTTTTAATCTTTAAAGTTTATAAGGTTTCTTTTAACCATTTATAGAATTCATGTTGCCAAACTAATGCGTTTTGAGGTTTTAATACCCAGTGGTTTTCTTCTGGGAAATATAGTAGTTTACTTTCTATTCCGCGTAATTGTGCGGCTTGAAAAGCACTTAAACCTTGTTCTATAGGTACACGATAATCTTTTCCTCCTTGAATAATAAGAATTGGTGTGTCCCATTTATCTACATGAGTAATTGGGTTAAATTCGTTATACGCTTTCTGAGCAGTTTTATTAGAAATATCCCAATAGTTTCCACCAAAATCATGATTTACAAAAAAGATTTCTTCTGTTGTTCCTGCCATAGACCTGGTGTCGAAAACACCATCGTGAGCAATAAAAGATTTAAAACGTTTGTTGTGAATTCCGGCCAAATAAAATACAGAATATCCACCGTAACTTGCGCCAATTGCACCTAGTCTGTCATTGTCTACATAAGATTCTTTTGCAACATCGTCAATCGCAGAAAGATAATCATCCATAACTTGTCCTCCCCAATCTTTACTTATAGCTTCATTCCATTCTACACCATGTCCTGGCATACCTCTACGATTTGGAGCTACAATAATATAACCTTGAGAAGCCATTAGTTGGAAATTCCAACGGTATGAATAAAATTGTGATAATGCTGATTGTGGTCCGCCTTGGGCATATAATAAAGTTGGATATTTTTTAGTAGCGTCGAAATTAGGAGGTAAAATTACCCACACTAACATTTGTTTATTATCGGTTGTTGTAACGTAACGTTTTTCAACTTTAGGTAAATCTAAACCACTATAAAATTTATCGTTTACAGTTGATAATTGTTTGAATGTTTTTTCTTTTAATTGAAAAGAAAAAATCTCAGTTGCATGGTTCATGTCACCTCGCGTTACAATAAGCGCATCATCCAGTTCTGTAACAATTCCTCTAATATCAAATTCACCTTCAGATAATTGTTCTACTACGGGAGCGATTCTTTTTTTGCCTGGATAATTCACCGAAAATAACTGAATAGTTCCATCAACCGCAGCTGTAAAATAGAGCTTCGACCCGTCTTTACTCCACGTAAAACTATTTACAGTGCCATCCCATTGTTGGGTTAAATTTTGTTTTATGCCATTCTCTAAAACTACAATATCATTCTTGTCACTTTCGTAACCATCAGTTTTCATTTGTAACCAACCTAAAGCTCCTGATTTTGAAAATGCAGGATTGGTATCGTAACCTTTATTACCTTCTGTAATATTTGTTGTGGTTTTGCTTGCGATATCGTATTTGTAAATATCTGTGTTTGTACTTGTGGCGTAAGCTTTTCCTTTTAATTTTTTACTTACATAGTAAATACTTTTGCTGTCTGGAGACCAAATATAATCTTTGTCACCACCAAACGGGCGTTGGGGTGCATAGTAAGGTTCGGTAGGCATTATGTCTGTTGCAGACTCGTCTTCGGCATTTACTTTTTTATAAAATACGTGCTCGTAAGACCCGTCGCTCCAAGTATCCCAATGGCGATTGTCAAGCTCAGTAAATACATAAGCATCTGCTTTATCTAGATTTTTATATAAATCTTTCCCTTTAATATCATTTAAATGCACCGCTTTATGAAACAGTTTTAAAGCACCATCTGGCGATATATTTTTATCTGAAACTACAGCGTCTTCTTTTTCGATCTTTATGGCAGTACCACCATCTATAGGAATTTTATAGTACGTGATATCGAAATCATTATTTTCAATATTTGGAATTTTTATACTATAAAAAATCTGTGAAGCATCTTCAGACACTCCCATAACACTTATGCGTTTTACACTCCAAAGTAATTCTGGGTTCATTACATTTTGAGCGGTAGATAAATTGCTAGTAATCAATGTGATTAGAATTAGGATTAGTTTTTTCATTTTTTGCGTATTAACTCAACCAAAGATACAGGTTTAGAGCTATTTCGTCTATTAAAGTTTTTATAAATTGAAGGAATAGTTGAAGGGTTTTAAACTCAATTCTGTTCGTCCCAAAAAAGTTGTTGGCTCTCATTTAATTCAAATTCAGAGACTTCTTTATAAAACAATTTTAATCGTAATCTGACTGAGAACTGAAACTCAAATTCTCAAAATAATGAAATGTTATCTTGTTTTTGTAATTTGTAAAGCGTTTAGAATAAAATAAATATGGCAGAACATAATGCTTTAGGGAAGTTAGGAGAAGAAGAAGCTGTCCGTTTTTTGCTAAAAAATGGCTATCAAATTTTAGAACGGAATTATCGCTATCAAAAAGCTGAGGTTGATATTTTGGCAAAAAAAGATGGTATTTTAGCTGTGGTTGAAGTAAAAACACGATCGTCTTCATTTTTTGGAAGTCCTCAAGATTTTTTGAAACCAAAGCAAATTCAGCGATTAATAACAGCCGTCGATGCATATATAACTATAAATGCATTGGATTTGGAAGTTCGTTTCGATATTATTGCTATTGTAAAAACCAAAAAAGGTTTAGAGTTGGAACATCTAGAAAATGCTTTTTATCATTTTTAATTACTAACTGTCTCACTTTTAAACGTTTTAAAGACTAAGAAAAATAAATTAGAATAAGATGAAACTTGTAGTGTTAGATGGCTATGCTTTAAATCCAGGAGATTTAAGTTGGGATGCCTTGAAAGCCCTTGGAGATATAACTATTTTTGATCGTACAGATTCTGATACGGATGCCATTCTTGAGGCTATTGGAGATGCCGAAGCCGTAATTACGAATAAAGTGCCTTTGTCTAGAGCTGTATTAACCCGTTTGCCTCAATTAAAATATATTGGAATCACAGCAACGGGTACTAATAATATAGATATAGAAACAGCCAAAAATCAACAGATTATCGTTACTAATGTACCAGCTTATGGTACCGCCTCTGTGGCGCAATTTACTATGGCGATGTTGTTAGAACTTTGCCATCATATTGGCGATCATAATTTGGCAGTACAATCTGGCCAATGGACAAAATCTCTGGATTTCTGTTTTTGGAATAGTCCGCTTATTGAATTGGCGGGAAAAACTATGGGAATTATTGGTTTTGGACAAATTGGTAAGGCTACAGCTGCTTTGGCACAAGCTTTTGGTTTAAACGTTTTAGTGAATAATAGAACGGTTTATTCGGAATTTGAAACAGAAACCTGTTGTTTTGTAAATCTTGATACATTATTAGCAGAATCTGATATTATCAGTTTACATTGCCCGATGACAGATGCTACCGAGGGGCTTGTTAATTCTGGCTCTATTGCTAAAATGAAAAACGGTGTATTTATAATTAATACCTCTAGAGGTGGGCTAATTGTAGAAACAGATTTAGCTAATGCTTTAGATTCTGGAAAAGTAGCTGGAGCTGCCGTAGATGTTGTGTCTAAAGAACCTATCGCTAATAATAATCCATTATTAAATGCTAAAAATTGTATTATAACTCCACATATTGCATGGGCTCCTATCGAATCAAGAAGCCGTTGTCTGCAAATTGCCGTAGATAATTTTGAAGGGTTTATTAAGGGTAATCCAATACATGTTGTGTCTTAACATCATAAATTTTAAAAGTAAATTCAGGTAACGTAATTTTTATATATTATCGAATTACAGCGCCTTCATTTTTGAAATTTAGTAATTACAATTTGTAATAATAAAGGTTCAATAATTTAGGTGTTCATTTTAGTTAATGCTATGCGTTTTTATGACTAAAAAGGTGTGTCCTAAATCATTTTTGAATTTACAGGAAGTCTTGTGTGCACTGGCCTTTGAGGATGTTATTGTGTATTCATATCAAAAAAATGCGATGTCTGAAAAGTTTGTGTTTTTTATTGTGTAGTGTTGTGTTTTAATTATTCTTTAGCGCAATCATTATGTACATTTCCCAAAGATTATACGGTTTTAGAAATTGAGACTTCAAAAACAGATTCAAGAATCCAAAAAGCAAATACGCCACATCTTGTAGTTTACAATAAAACCAAAACAGGGGAAATTAAACCAGAATCTAAAACGTATGTTTTAAGTATTTTGAATGATTTGATTTATCATGGTGCCCAAGGTGTTGTTTTAGGCTGTACCGATATTTTTGATAAGACTGCAATTCACTCGCTATTTGGAGTTGACTATATTTTAAATAAATAAGGCCATTTATTGGTTTAAGAACTTGTTGTAAAGCTGAACAATCTTAGTGTTGTTCAGCTTTTTTTATGTTGAATTATTTTCTTGTTGTAGCTCTTTTATTTATGATTTCTGTGCATCCAAAAAAGTAATTAAAGCTTCAACATCATCTGGTTTTGCTACAATTTTCTTGTTTTTGTCTAACACAAAAAATGTTGGTGTCTCCGATATACCGTAATCTATAGTAATAGGGTTGTTCCATTTTCCAAAGCCATAAATTTGAGTAAATTCAGGATAATCGGCAATTGTTTTTTCCCAATTAGGACGCTCGTCTTCTAATCCGATAGCTAGTACCTGAATGTTCGCTTTATTTCCTAAGTAATTTTTTAATACAGGTAATTCAGTTAAGCAATGAGAGCATGTACTACTCCAAAAGGCAACGATATAAAAGTCTTTTCCTCTAAGTAAACTTAGTTTGCTGCTGCCTTGTTTAGAGGGCCAAGAAAAATCTGGAGCAGTTGCGCCAATGGCTGTGTTTTGAAATGCTTTCATGTCAGATAATAGCATTTCATCTTTTACAGGATCTAATAATTTTTCTAAATATTTTGAAGAAATATAATTAGCAACCTCCTCGTTATTACGGTCCTTAAATTGACTCCATAAGACTTCTAAAATTGATTTCTGAATTGCTTTTTCTTTTGAAGTGACGCGAACAACATCGTCTATATTGTTTTTATACGAGGTGTTTTTTGCTTGTTTGTCTGCAAAAATAAAGACGTAATTTAAAGCCGAATCCATTAAAAAACTAGAGTTTTGTAACACAGGGTTGCTAAAATCTATCGGTTTAAAATAATTAATTTTATAGTTATTATAATAGGTTGCTGCATCTTCAAAAGTTGTAGGAATATATGGTTTTTCAGCTTTAATAAAGACATGTGCTAACATCCCTTCTGAGGCTGTTTCTGCAGTGTCTTGAATCGATTTTAATTCAGAAATACACGCGGTGTATTCCGCTTTATTTTGATCGCCTTTTCCATAAAAAGTGTTGAGTTTACTTTTAATGGAATACATGTTGTCTCTATAATTACTTAACAGTATATTTTCTTTTGAAAGTAGAAAACTAGCGCCGTTTTTTTGATCGTATTTAAATACGATATCTTCATTATTATAAATAAAATTGAAATTATATTGTTCTTGCGGTAAGGCATAAACAATACGATACATACCTGGTTTTAGAGAGGCATCTAGGGGGATTTCAAAATTACCATTTACAATATCTGCATTGTTAATGTAATCGTTTTTAGAGGAGTCTAATTTATATAAAATGGCAGCTTTAAAACTGGCAGCAGGGGTAAATGTTCCTGATATTTTGTGTTGAGCCAACATTACAGATGGAAGTAATAAAAGTGCAAAAATTAATTTTTTCATGTGTTTTAATTTAATATGGGTTGTAAAGCAAGTAAGGCTTGTTTTACGGTTTTAATATGATCGAAAGTTAAAAGTAAACGCAATCCTGCACGCGTTTGTTTTTCTTTCATTTTACATGCTTTTGGATTGGATTGAACGAACTTTAAAATGTTTGTAAAACTAGCGCTTTGATAGAATGAACTTTTTTGATCACTAACAAAATAGCCAACCATTTTGCCATGTTTCATAATTATTTTTTCTAACCCAATACTTGTTGCAAGCCACTTTACGCGAACGCTGTTAAGTAAATCTACAACCTGTACTGGTAATTCTCCAAAACGGTCAATTATGTCTTTTTCGAAGGTTTTTAATTCATCTTCAGTTTTTAAATTATTAAGTTGAGTGTATAAGTTTAAACGTTCGGCAATATTGTTTACATAATCGTCTGGAAATAGTAATTCAAAATCGGTATCGATGTTAATATCTTTAACGTATTCCTTTGGTTTTCCTTCTTCCTCTGGATATAAATCTTTGAACTCGTTTTCCTTTAATTCTTCAATAGCTTCATTTAAAATTTTCTGATACGTGTCGAAACCAATATCATTTATAAATCCGCTTTGTTCACCACCCAGTAAATCACCAGCTCCACGAATTTCTAAATCTTTCATCGCGATTTTAAATCCGCTTCCTAATTCTGTAAATTGCTCTAAAGCAGTAATACGTTTTCTAGCATCGGCAGTCATAGAAGAATATTCTGGTGTAATAAAATAACAGAATGCTTTTTTGTTACTTCTTCCTACACGACCACGCATTTGGTGTAAATCGCTCAATCCAAAATTATTGGCATTATTTATAAAAATAGTGTTTGCATTTGGTACATCTAAACCACTTTCTACGATTGTTGTACTCACTAGAACATCGAAATCCCCATTCATAAAAGACAACATCAAGTTTTCTAATTTTTTACCTTCCATCTGTCCATGACCAATACCTACTTTGGCATCGGGAACCAAACGCTGAATTAAGCCTGCGACTTCCTTGATGTTTTCAATACGATTATGAATGAAATAAATTTGTCCACCACGCTGAATTTCATAACTCACAGCATCGCGAATTGTTTCTTCGTCAAAGCGTATTACATTACTTTCAATTGGGTAACGGTTCGGGGGTGGTGTAGTAATTATTGATAAATCTCGCGCAGCCATTAAACTAAACTGAAGTGTTCTTGGTATTGGTGTTGCGGTTAAGGTTAAGACATCTACGTTATCTTTTAAAGTCTTTAATTTTTCTTTTACGGCTACTCCAAATTTCTGTTCTTCATCTACAATTAAAAGTCCCAAATCTTTAAATACCACACTTTTATTCACCAATTGGTGTGTGCCTATAATAATATCTACATGCCCTTTTTCTAAACGATCTAGCGTATCGCGTTTCTCTTTGGCGGTTCTAAAACGGTTTACATAATCTACCGTAACAGGAAAGTCTTTTAAACGTTCGGTAAAAGTTTTATTGTGCTGATAAGCCAATATGGTTGTCGGTACCAAAACAGCCACTTGTTTGCCATTATCTACTGCTTTAAAAGCAGCACGTATAGCGACCTCTGTTTTTCCAAAACCAACATCTCCACAAACCAAACGATCCATTGGGCGTTCGCTTTCCATATCGTTTTTAATATCGGCTGTAGACGAGCTTTGGTCTGGAGTGTCTTCGTAAATAAAAGAGGCTTCTAATTCGTGTTGTAAATAACTATCGGGATTGTATTGATAGCCTTTTTCAAGCTTACGTTTTGCGTAAAGTTGAATCAGGTTAAAAGCAATTTCCTTAACTCTGGTTTTTGTTTTTTGTTTTAAAACTTTCCAAGCATTACTACCTAGTTTATGAATTTTAGGTGGCTTTCCATCTTTTCCATTAAACTTGGTTATTTTATGAAGCGCATGTATGCTTAAATATAAAATATCGCGCTCCCCATAAATCAGTTTTATAGCTTCTTGTTTTTTGCCTTCAACATCTATCTTTTGAAGTCCGCCAAAGCGTCCAACACCATGATCGATATGGGTAACATAATCGCCAATTTCTAAATTGGTAAGCTCTTTTAAAGATATAGCTTGCTTTTTAGCATAGCCGTTTTTAAGGCTGAATTTATGATAACGTTCAAAAATTTGATGATCGGTATAACATAGCACTTTATTATCGTGATCGATAAATCCTTGATGTAGTGATAATACTATAGCTTGATAAGATACGCCTTGTTCTATGTCTTTAAAAATATCATGAAAACGTTTGGCTTGTTGCTCACTTACACAGGCAATATAATTGGTAAAACCTTTATTGTTATTACTATTTAAATCGTCTATTAAAAGATCGAATTGTTTATTAAATGAAGGTTGTGGAGTCGTGTTGTAAATAATGGATTCTTGACTAACATTATGGAAATAATATCCGCTACCAAATTCAACTATTGTAAATTTTAAAAGTTGTTTTTTTAGTAATTCAGAATTGCAAAATAACTCGTTTGGAGCATTGTGTTTTAATTCAGAATTTAGGTTTTTGAAAGCCTCTTCTGCTTTGTTAAATAGGACATCGCTACCGGAAAATAATAACTGACTATTTTTAGAAAAAACAACCGTTTTAGACGATATATATTCAATAAAACTTTCGCGACTTTCATCTAGAAATTTATTTTCAACATTAGGAATAATGCTGATTTTTTTGACTTGTTGTGTAGATAATTGGGTTTCTACATCGAATGTTCGAATGCTATCAACATCATCGCCAAAAAATTCTATTCTATAGGGTTCGTCGTGAGAAAAAGAAAAAACATCTACAATACCTCCACGGACTGAAAATTCGCCAGGTTCTGTAACAAAATCGACACGTTTAAATTTGTATTCGAATAAAATTTCGTTTACAAAATCTATCGATAAATTATCGTTTAAAGCAATTTTTAAAGTGTTGCGTTCTAACTCTTTTTTAGTGACTACTTTTTCGAATAGCGCATCTGTATAGGTTACTATTATTGCTGGTTTTTTACGCGAATTTATCCGGTTTAAAACTTCGGCACGTAACAAAACATTTGCGTTGTCGGTTTCTTCAATTTGATATGGCCTACGATAACTTCCTGGATAAAAGAGAACATCTTTAGTGTTTAAAAGCTGTTCTAGATCGTTTAAAAAATAGGCAGATTCTTCTTTATCGTTAAATATAAGGAGAAATGGTTTTTCGGAATATTTAAAAACTTCGGCGATAACTAAAGAAAACGAGGATCCTACAAGGCCCTTTAAAACCGTTTTACTTTCGTTTTTAGAAATAGCAAGCTGCAAATTTTGCGTTTGCAAAGTTTGTGCAAAAGTTTGCAAGAGATTGTTTTTACTCAAGACAATTAATTTTGTGCAAATATAAGGTATGTCTTTAGAAAATATGTTAACGATTTATGAATTTAAAAATCATAAATATTTCATATTTATTAAATTTGAGCATAAAAAATAGCGATATTTAAATAAATTAGCAGTTAAAGTTTATTTATATTCGTCCACTAAAAAAAATAAAAGATATGTCTTATTCAAAATTATTCGGTAGCGGTTTTACAGAACGCAATAAAGATCATTTTGCTGCTATTGTCCGTTTAGCTATGGATGATGGTGTTATTTCAGATGATGAGAAAGCATTTTTAGACCGATTAGCTAGAAATTTACACATTAATGAACATGATTATGCGAAGATTTTAATAGATTATAAATCTCATCCTATAAATCCACCACATGAGTATACACGTAGATTGGAACGTTTATACGACTTGGCACGTATGGTAAATTTAGACCATATAAATGGTGATAGTGAAGTCGTTTTACTTCAGAAAATTGGTATTGGTTTAGGTTTTACTACAGTAAACGTAAAGTATGTTGTAGATAAGGCTTTAGCTTTAGTTTCTAGTAATGTAGACTTAGATACTTTTGTAACTGAAATGAAAGAAATGAATAAATAAGTAGTATTTATTTCATTAAAATAATAAAAAAAGCGACCATTTAAAAATAGTCGCTTTTTTATTTAGAATTATTTTTTTATTGCGTTTCGCTCAAACTCTTCGGCTTTTTCAACCATGTTTTTACTTCCACATATAAAAGGTACACGTTCGTGTAATTCTGTTGGTTTTATATCCATAATACGATTAAAACCATCACTAGCTTTTCCGTTAGCTTGTTCTGCTAAAAATGCCATAGGGTTACATTCGTAAAGTAAACGTAGTTTTCCTTTTGGATTTTTAGAACTTTTCGGGTATAAATAAATACCACCTTTAATCATATTTCTATGGAAATCTGAAACTAAAGACCCTATGTATCGAGATGTATATGGTCTGTCTCCTTCTTCCATTTGGCAATATTTAATGTAATTTTTTATCCCTTGTGGGAAATGAATATAGTTACCTTCATTACATGAGTAAATATTTCCATCTTCAGGGAAAGACATATCAGGATGCGATAAGTAAAATGTTCCAATTGCAGGGTTTAATGTAAATCCGTTTACACCTGCACCTGTAGTATATACTAACATTGTCGAGGTTCCGTAAACGATATATCCCGCTGCTACTTGTTGGTGTCCTTCTTGTAAGAAATCCTCGATTGTAACAGGAGATCCTACTGGAGTAATACGTCTGTATACAGAAAAAATTGTTCCTACAGATACATTTACATCAATGTTAGAAGACCCATCTAAAGGATCGATTAAAACGACATATTTGTTTTGGTTATTAGAATCCTGACTGTTTATTGAAATAAAATCGTCTTCTTCTTCACTTGCAATACCACATACGATATTTCGCTTTTTAAGCGTCTGAATAAAGATATCGTTAGCGTAAACATCTAATTTTTGTTGGTCTTCACCTTGAATGTTTACATCTCCTGCAGCTCCGATGATATCAACCAATCCAGCCTTATTTACTTCGTGGTTTACAACTTTTGCAGCTAAACGTATTGAATTTAGTAATCTAGTTAACTCTCCTGTGGTGTATTTAAAAGCCGTTTGGTTTTCGATAATAAATTCACCTAATGTTTTGTTCTGTTTTGACATTTATTGGTAACGTTTGTTTTTACAAATATCGTGTTTTTTGTTAAACTATAACGTTTGAGTCAAAATTATAATCCATTCATTTTCCATATATTTGATGTCTTAAATAATAATTATGAATTTTAAAATAAGAGCAGCAAAAATTGAAGATATGTCAGGTGTGCTGCAGCTAATTTATGAATTAGCTATTTTTGAAAAAGAACCAGATGCTGTAGAAGTCACTCAAAGCGATTTAGAGCGCGATGGGTTTGGCGAATCTCCCTTATTTAAATGTTTTGTAGCCGAAGTAGAAAACCAGATTAAGGGTATTGCTTTGGTTTACAATCGTTATTCTACTTGGAAAGGCCCTATTATCCATCTTGAAGATTTAATTGTAAATAAAGATTACAGAGGTACAGGTATAGGTACAGCTTTGCTTGACGAAGTAATAAAATACGGTTATCAGAAAGACGTTAAACGCATAAATTGGGAAGTTATAGATTGGAATGAGCCAGCTATAGCATTTTATGAAAGTAAAGGCGCCACCGTTTTACGCGATTGGGATGTTGTGCAATTAGATGAAACGGCAATTAAAAACTATATCGGAAATTTGTAAATGAAGGTATTTAAATTTGGTGGTGCTTCTGTAAAAGATGCTGAAGGGGTTAAAAATATTACACATATTTTAAAACAATATTCAGATAACAACACGGTTGTTATTGTGTCTGCAATGGGCAAAATGACCAACGCTTTTGAAGTTGTTGTTCATAATTATCTCTCTAATAAATCAGAATTAGAAACGTCTGTAAAGAGTATAGAACACTATCATAACACTATTGTCTCAGATTTATTTTCAGATGTAAATCACGCTATTTTTAGAGCGATTCGAACTCTTTTTAAAGATTTAAGAGTCCTTTTAGAGATGAATACAGCTACCGATTATAATTTTGTATACGACCAAATTGTTGGCTTTGGAGAAATGCTTTCAACCACAATTGTAAGTCAGTTTTTAAATTATTCAGGATTACAAAATAGGTGGTTAGATGTGCGGGATTACATAAAAACCGATTCTAATTATAGACGTGCAAATGTAGATTGGCATGTTACCGAACGCTTAATACAGCCACTAAAAAAAGAACAATCAGTTTTTGTTACACAAGGATTTTTAGGAAGTGATACAAAAAACACTACAACTTTAGGTCGGGAGGGAAGTGATTATACAGCAGCGATTTTCGCGTATGCTTTAGATGCCGAAAGTGTTACGATTTGGAAAGATGTTCCAGGTGTTTTAAATGCCGATCCACGTCATTTTTTAGAAACTCAATTGTTAGTGCAATTATCTTATAAAGAGGCCATCGAGTTGGCATTTTATGGAGCGAGCGTAATTCATCCTAAAACATTACAACCACTTCAGCAAAAACAAATTACACTATTTGTAAAATCGTTTTTAAATCCTGAAGCAAAAGGCACAAAAGTAAATGCAGATTATGGCATTATTCCACAAATACCTTGTTATATTGTTAAGAAAAATCAGATTTTAATCTGCATTTCTTCATTAGATTTTTCTTACATTGTAGAAGAAAATATCAGCGAGATCTTTAATATTTTTCATGTTTCTAAAATGAAGGTTAATCTCATTCAGAATTCGGCAATTAGTTTTTCGATTTGTGTAGAAGATACTTTCAATAATATCGCGCTCGTTTTAGAGCATTTTCAAGTTAAATATAAGGTTACACATATTTCTAACGTATCGTTATACACAGTTAGACATTATAATACTGAAGCCATAGATTTAATCGAAAAAAGTAAAGAAATATTACTAAAACAACTTACACAACATACGTTACAAATAGTAACTAAATAAACAATTCACTACATTTGCGACCATGGCGAAACACAAAGAAGAGGGATTAGTAACAGCAGGTGAAGTAGCGAGTGCTATTAATTTAGATAAATTTGGATTTCTAGGCACTTTTGTGGGCTGGAGTCTAATGAAGGTTCTTAAAATTTCTACTATAAATGAATTTTACATCAAGAACAAACACCTTAAAGATGGTGAGTTTTTAGACCGTATTTTGGATGAATTCGATATTAAATTCGAAATTCCAGAAGAAGATCTTAAACGATTACCAAAAATTGGTGCTTTTATTACCGTGTCAAATCATCCCTTGGGAGGTATTGACGGTGTTTTATTACTAAAATTGATGTTAGAAAAGCGACCTGATTATAAGATTATGGCCAATTTCTTACTGAATCGTATAGAGCCTTTACAGCCCTATATTATGCCGGTAAATCCGTTTGAGGATAGAAAGGAAGTGCGTTCTAGTATTGCAGGTTTTAAAAATGCATTAGTGCATTTAAAAGCAGGGCATCCTTTAGGAGTGTTTCCTGCAGGAGAAGTATCGACGTATAGAGAAGGCAAGCTTGTTGTAGACAAGCCTTGGGAAGCTGCAGCTTTAAAGTTGGTACAGCGTGCCGAAGTTCCTGTTGTTCCTATTTATTTCCATGCTAAAAACAGTAAGTTGTTTTACGAATTAGCAAAGATTAGCGATGTCTTTAGAACAGCGAAATTGCCCTCGGAAGTCTTAACTCAGAAAAGGCGAATTATTAAAGTGCGTATAGGGAAGGCTATTCCTGTTTCGGCACAAAAGGAGTATGTAACTTTACCAGAATATTCAGAATTTTTAAGAAGAAAGACGTATATGTTGGCTAATGCTTTTGAAGAGAAATCGAAAATCTTAAATAGCTTAACGTCAACTTTAAATTTAAAATCAGCTAAGGCCCCAAAACGTATTGTAACTCCTGGAGATGCCGTTTTAATGGCCGAAGAAGTGCAGAAATTACGTGCTTTAGATTGCAGATTATTACAAAGTAAAAATTACGAAGTGTTTCTGGCAGCTTCTAAAGACATGCCAAATATACTTCGTGAAATAGGCCGATTAAGAGAAATTACATTTCGTGAAATTGGTGAAGGAACTAATGAATCAATCGATTTAGATAAGTTTGATAGTTATTATCACCATATGTTTTTATGGGACGACGATCAAAAAGTTATAGCAGGTGCGTATAGAATGGGCTTAGGTTCTCAGATCTTTAAGAAGTATGGAATCGATGGATTTTATCTCCAAGATTTATTCCGTTTCGAACCTGAATTACATAAAATGATGAGCGAATCCATAGAAATGGGACGTGCATTTATTATAAAGGAATTTCAGCAAAAACCAATGCCGCTTTTTCTTCTTTGGAGAGGGATAGTGCACACTACATTGCGTTTTCCTGAACATAAATATTTAATTGGAGGTGTAAGTATTAGTAATCAGTTTTCTAATTTTTCTAAATCTTTAATGATTGAGTTTATGAAATCTCATTATTACGATCCGTATGTAGCGCAGTATGTACACCCGAAAAAAGAGTTTAAGGTTAAGCTTACAGATGCCGATAAAGATTTTGTTTTTGATGCTACTGAGGCCGATTTAAACAAGTTCGATAAGATTATCGATGAGGTAGAACCGGGGAACTTAAGACTACCAGTATTACTTAAAAAATATATTAAACAAAATGCCAGATTAGTGGCTTTTAATGTCGATCCGTTATTTAATAACGCGGTAGATGGATTAATGTATATTAAAATTGCCGACTTGCCAGAAAGTACTGTCCGCCCCGTTATGGAAGAATTTCAGGAAGAATTGGAGCGTAAGTTTTCAAACGGAAATGGAGAGCCAACAGCGCCGACAACTTAATTAATATTAAAAAAACAAGAGTTAAATACTTTTGGACTACATAATTAATAAAAAGACTATCTGTAAAGGTGGTCTTTTTTGTGTTTAAAATACGTTGAATAACAGTCTTTTGATTGCGTTAATAATCATGTTGAAAACGTTCTAAAACTATTATAATTTTAAGTTCTTTTGTGTTACTTATTTAGAAACTCGGCCTGTTAAAATAAAAAGATTTCCAAAACATATAAACTTTTATTAAAGTGCTGTTAGATGAATAGAATAAGTGTCATTTTTGCAATACATTTCATTGCCCCATAATTAAGTAGAAAATAATATTAATATGAAAAAAACGCTCAAAATAGTAGGAATAGTAATAGGATTAATTCTTGTTATAATTATTGCAGTTCCTTTTTTATTTGAAGGAAAAATACTAGAAATTGTAAAGAGCACAGTAAATAAAAATATAAATGCAGAGTTCGATTTTGCAGATGCCGATATCAGTTTAATAAAGAATTTCCCAGATGTGTCTGTTTCAGTTAATAACATGAGTATTGTAAATACGGGTACGTTTGCTGGAGAAACTTTAGTATCTGCGAAAAATGCAAACATAAGTATTCCTTTTATGCAACTTTTTAATGGCGAAGGAGAGCCTTATACGGTAAACTCATTCAGTATTGATGGCGCTATAATTAATATCCTTATCGATGAAGAAGGTAATGTAAACTACGATATTGCAAAAACCGATACCGCTACAGCTTCCGTTAATAGTACTGATGCACCTAGTGCTGTATCTTTATCAGTTCAGAAGTATGAAATTACAAATTCGCAAATTAAATATTTGGATGAACAAGGAAAGATGTTTTTTGAACTCAATGATTTTAATCATTCTGGAACTGGAGATCTTTCTACAGTAAAATCTGAACTAGATACTAAAACAAGTGGTTTAATGTCTTTTAATATGGATGGAACAAACTATTTTAGTGCAACTCCAGTTCAATTAGATGCGAAACTAGGAGTTGATTTAGATCAAAATATTTACACGTTTTTAGAAAACAAAGCAATAATCAATCAATTAGATCTTGTTTTTGATGGGTTTATAAAACTTAATGAAGAGAGTCAAGATGTAGATATTACGTTTAAAACACCATCATCAGACTTTAAAAATTTCTTAGCGTTAATTCCTAAAGCATATTCTAAAGAGATTGAAAGTGTTCAAACTACTGGAGATTTTATTGTTCAAGGGCAGTTAAATGGAACGATAGACGAAACACATATTCCAGCATTTAATATCGCAATTACGTCTAATAATGCCTCTTTTAAATATCCCGATTTGCCACAATCGGTTTCTAATATTACTATCGATACCAAGATTGCAAATGAAACTGGTTTGTTAGAAAACACGTATGTAGATATTAATGCATTGACTTTTAAAATTGCACAAGACGTGTTTAGTGCTAACGCAACGATAAAAGACCTAATGGGGAATCCATTGGTAAAAGCGAACTTAAAAGGGCGAATTAATTTAGGTAATCTGTCGCAAGCTTATCCTTTTTCTGTAGAGCAACAATTAAAAGGAATTTTGGATGCCAATATAACTACGGCATTCGATATGAAATCTATTGAAGATGGGAGATATCAAGACACTAAAAATAATGGATCGTTAGGCTTAAGTGGTTTTGAGTTTAATTCTGAAGATATGAAAAATCCTGTGCGAATTTCTAAAGCAGGTATTACCTTTAATACTCAGAATGTCTCTTTAAATTCGTTTGAAGCCACTACAGGAAAAACAGATCTTTCAGCAAAAGGTTCTATAGAAAACCTATTAGGTTTTATGTTTAACGACGAAATGTTAAAAGGAAACTTTACGCTAAACTCCAATACGTTTGCTGTTAACGATTTTATGACAGAAAGTGTAATTTCTGAAAACACCGAAGTTGTTGAAACGACAAATCAATCTGAAATTGAAGTTACAACTACAGAAGCAATTAAAATTCCAGACTTCTTAGATGCTACAATTGTAGCAAAGGCAAATACAGTACTTTATGATAACTTGACGTTAAAAGAAGCTTCAGGAACTTTGTATGTAAAGGATGAAACTGTGACCTTAAAAGATTTTAAATCGAGTTTATTTGGCGGACAAATTGCTTTAAATGGAGCGGTGTCTACCAAAGCAGAAATACCAACTTTCGATGTGAAATTGGGTATGCAAAGTTTTGATATGGCACAGTCTTTTAAAGGCTTAGATATGTTGAAAGCTTTAGCGCCAATTGCTCAAGCTTTTAAAGGGACTTTGAACTCTAATTTTGAGATTAAAGGAAATTTAACTAACGATTTTACGCCTAATCTTAGTACGATTTCAGGAAATGCATTAGCCGAAATGCTTGTAACGGATGTCGATTCTAAAGACAGTAAAGTATTGAGTACGTTAGTAGATCGTTTAAAATTTTTAAATTTTGATGAAGGTGAAACTAAAAAAATAAATACAACCTTAACGTTTAACGATGGGCAAGTTCAAGTGAAACCATTCAACCTTAAATTCAAAGATATTGATGTTGAGGTTGCTGGAAGTCATGGTTTCGACCAGACGCTTAATTACAATGCCACGTTCGAGGTTCCTGCTAAATATCTAGGCACGGAAGCTAAAAACTTGTTGGCAAAATTAAACGATACTGAAGCCGAAAATATTACAGTACCAGTAACAGCTAAAATAGGAGGGAGTGTTGGAAGCCCATCTATAACTACAGATTTAAGTGCAACAGCAACGGCATTGACAAATAAGTTAATCGAGATGCAAAAAGATAAATTATTAAACGAAGGTAGCAAGAAAGTAACAGAGGCCTTAAGTGGTTTTCTTGGTGGAAGCACATCTAAAGATTCTACAAGCACGAGTTCGACTACAAAAACAAAAGATTCTTTAAGTTCTGATAATATTAAAAAAGCAGCCGATAATTTATTAAACGGCTTGTTTGGAAAGAAAAAGGAAAGTAGCGCTACAGGAGATTAATCTAGAGTTAGTACCTGATTTGTAAATATTATAACTGTAAATAGAAAAACGCTGAAGCTATTAAGTCTTCAGCGATTTTTTATGAATTTAAACTATGATTTTTAGGCTATAATTTTGGTGAATAGGTTGTTCAGTCGTTACTTTTAATTGCGGTTTTCCCGTAACACAAAATATTGAATTTTAGTGTTTTAGATGAACGGAGCATTTTTTTAACATTTCAAGACTCAGCCTCTTTTTTTTTTAGGTTTACGAAGTTGTGAGTAATTTCTTAAGTTATTGAAGTCTTGAGTTGTTATTTACAATATAATCGATCTAAAACTACCAAGGGTTTTAAAAACTTCTATAAAAAGATACAAGACCATTAATCAAGCAGTATTTAAATTTAGATCTAATGAAAAAACTAATGTTTAAAAGTGCATTTATTTTAACCAAAATAAGAGTGCTATCCTTATTTATTATAGTAATAATAACCTTTACTAATTGCCGAAAAGACGACAATTTGGATCAAGAAAGTGCAATGGCACCAGAAGTACAAGAAAGCGAAATAAATATTAGGAAGCTTACATTGGAAGATCTTAACCAAATAGATTATCTAAAGAGGCCCTTGAAAAAAAATGGTGGAATTGTTGGATGTGAACAAAAGCGAAAGTGCTAGAATTTATACTACAGATGAATCTTTTACAGTTTTGACCGATGAGATTGTTGAGGCAACCACACCAAACTCTGTATCCTTTAGCTTTAATACAAAAACTCCCTTGAATCCTGATGCCGAATTTGAAAATTTAGTGCTTTATAAAAAAGAGGGTGAACCATTTAAATATTAATTATATAGTTATGTTTCTTATTATAATAATGAACAACTAAATTATTACCCAATAAATCGTATTGAATTAGATGGAGATAACCTAGGTTTAAATACGTTAGCCGAAAGTCTTACTTCAAGGGTGTTATTGTACTTTAATGGGTGTATGTGGAGTATAGACAATAATGTTAACGGCGGGATAAGTATTACATTGCTTTTTTGTACTGGAAGTGGTGGTGGCGGAATAGGAGGAAATGGGGGCAGGTGGACTGCCATGAGATTCTTCTCCTGAAGGAGCTATAGATTGTGAATGGATAATGGCAGGTGTGGTTCTTGGAAAATGTATTTATCATCAGCGCTGTACAGATTATTATGGGAATCCTTACATTTATTCAGTTCAACAAGGTCCTTGTGACGGGGGAGAAGTTGATTATACTGATAATGATGATTATGGAGGCGATAACGAGGTAATGATGGCGATAATGGAGATGTTGGACCTGTAGATGGATTGTCCGGAGGTGGTGGTTCACCTCCAGGAGATGATAATGACGACGACGATGAAACAGTAGGGTTAAATCCGCCAAGAAATGTTGATCAGGAAATTTTAAATTGTTTTTCTAGTGTAGGATTACTAGTAGACACTTCAAGTTTAACATTTAATCAACGGCGTAATTTAGCTAATTATTTACGTAGTGATAATAACGATGAGCCTTTCGATTTTTCTGGAACAAATTGTAGTGACCCTGAGGCGTTGATGAAGGCTTATTTAATATATCAGGCAATGATTGAGGGAGGAGATGTGAACTTTGAGGATTTAATATATGTTTTGGAGAATGAGCAAGAATATACAGATTGGATGTCTAATGATGAAAAGAACCTGTTTTTAACATTAAACAAGTCTGAGCAATTACTTTATTTAGCAAGTGCGAAACATGCATTAGATGAAACGGAAAATCGCTACCTAACACTATGTGAAAGGTATAATGGTAAAGGGGATGCTTTTCGACATGCTTATTGGAATGCGCTTTCTTCTTCCAGAATAGGTGTTGGTTTAACTAATTTGTTAACTACTCGTCATGAAAATAAACCACCAGAATATCCATATCATTGGAAAGAAAATGAGATGGATCTCTTTAATAATCGTGTAGGAAGAGATATTATTGCTAATGGGTCAACAAATATTTTGCAAGATTTACAAGATGCTATTAATAATGGGAATTTGAGGTATTTAAATAATCAGGGTTCAAACTGCTTTGCTACATTTTCATCACAATTAACTCCTACAAATCAATAAAATTATGAAAAATTATATCTTACTTTTAGCGCTCTCAATTTTTCTATTGATCTCATGTAGCAGTAATGAAAGGAAATTAATAATTGACGATTTTTCAAAAAAATTCACGGACACTCTTGTTCCTCAAGAAGGAAGAGGATATGGAGCAGCAGTTTATGAAATTAATGGAGAAGCCAATGACACTATTATAATCAGATTTAACGGTATTGAAAAAAGATACTATGGTTCATTTAAATACAAATTTAATATGGATTATTATGGTGGTAGGGCTGTTGGTTTTGAGTTTGATCCTTATCTAGCCAAAAAAGGAAAAATAGATATTAAATATGGTATTTATTGAAGTTTATAATTATGATAAACTATTAAAATATGCATTGTTTTTCGAGTACAGAGCTGCTGGTTAACACGTCTACTTTAACGTTTAACCGACTAAGCACATTGACTTATTAGGCAGTCCAATATACAATATCAAGGATATGAAAAAGTAAACCATTATAATATGAAAGCAAATAAGATAGTTTTACTTATTATAATCATAAGTAGTTTGGGTTGTAGATCACAAGTCAGATCAGATAAATTACTTGATGTTGTTGAAATCTCTAATTTTAATTATGGTAAAATACATTTATCCTTTAATGAGATAGAAGAGTTATCAAAAGCTACGGGGGTAGAAAAAAGATTTTTCACCTCTTGTATTTACTATCAATCAGGAGAACAAAGGGTTTCATTTCCTATAAATGACAAATACTTCAATCATGAGTATTTTGAAAATATAAATTATGATAGCCCAAGAAAAGCAAACCTATACGTAAAAAAATATATTAATGCAGGGAAAGAATATGCAGTCGCAATTAAAATTGAATGAATTTATACTAAAGGTAATAGATTATTTTAGATGAAATATCAATGATTTTGTTGATAATACTTCTTCTGAATCTTACTGTGAAATCTCAGCTATTTGTCAACAAGAAACCAATTTATGGAACTCTGCCAATCCTTTGGGTGCTATTGTTAAATTGGATAACGGCCCAGGGAGCTAATGACGGTGTAGTTGTTGTGCAGATTACAATAGCAATTATTGGCTATTTATAACGCTGGAAGCTCCCTATGATAGTAACCATCTTGTTTTTGGAACACGACAGTTTGGAATAGAGCAAATGGCTAATGGTTCATACAACATATATGTAAGAGGTGTTGATAGGTTTAATAGTCGAATTTCAGAGGCTATGATAGATTTATATACAGACCCTTTTACATTTGCAGATAACTTATGGAAAAGTTTCCAACAAAAAACTAATCATTTTATTAATAATAATGGAGGAACATCTTCAATCACACCGCCAATTACAGATAATCGTCCTGATTGGGAAGAAGTAAAGGATGTTTTACAAGGTAAAAAACCTATTAGTGATTTAGAGTGTAATTAATAGACATAATAAAATGAAAGAAAAATTATCAAAAATTGTGATTGGGATGCTGTTTTTTTTTATAGCAGGAGTAATCTTAATTTGGCTGGATATCATTAATCTTAGTTCTTTTTTTGGACATATTGTCGGCTACTTATTGCCTTTTGTTTTAGCACTCAATGCAGTTAATATTTTTTTATTTGCTAAAAGTAAAGAGTATAATATACTGGAAAAACTTGTTTTAGGTACATTGTCATTTTGTATAATAGCTTGTTTGATTTATCTTGTGTCAATTTCTTTGGGTATTGCAAACCCTATTTATAGCTATGTATTTATTTATATTGTGTTTCCTTATATTTTTTTAATTTTTTTTGGATATATTTTCTTTTTAATCAAAGAACGTCAATTTTCAAAAAGCAATTTTTTTTCAAAAATGATTTTTTTATTAATTATACTAATAGGGATTCTCTTCATAAACTTATTATTTTAATAAGTAGAGTCGATTTTAAGCAACGTAGGTTTTTCAATAATTTAACCGACCCGATGGGGAAAAAGTAAGAGATGTGTTACAAGGGAAAAAACTATAAGTAATTTAGGGTGTGATTAAAAGTCAATAAAATGAGAAAGTATATCTATATTATTTTAGTTTTAAGTCTTAACTTTTCTTTTGCGCAAAAAGAGCAAGCAGTATATCTTTCATTTAATTCTAAAAACGACGAATTTTGCCAAGTTCAAGAAAAGGATAGAGGAAGGTATCATGCTGTGGAAAACACAAAAAAGTATTTGAAAATTGAACAAAAAAACGGGGAAATCGATTTTTACATATGCAAAGAACTATTTACATCAAAGAAAGAAATAGACACATGCGATAGAACGTATTTAAATAAGATAAAAATTTCTAAAATAGAAGAGTTAAAAAAAGTTGTAGATAAGACTAATCCGCTTTACCCTGATAAAGTTTTCCCTAATTTGTATTTAGTTGAAGAGCTAAACGATACAACGATTATAAAACATAAAGTAAGATGGAAATATTACATTGAATAAATACTGCGTATAACAAACAATGTATCCGATAAAAAATAGCAGATAAGAGTGCCTAGTTAGCGTTCGTCTATAAAGTGTAAATTCAAAAAGTGAAACTCTGGTGGCTCGGGGGCGCAATGCATATGGCAACTTAAAATTTATCCTGACATTGATACCTATAGAAGCAGTACAGAGAATTGCTATGATGACACCGTTGTTGTAGTTGAGATTGGTATCATTTTTTTTATTTAGCTGTTACAATACGAACAGTACTAGATATATCGGGTAGATTTCTAGAGAGACTTTGTCTAACGGTTTATGCTACAGAGTTTTATGAGGATTTATCTTGGGCTGGTCTTATATCTTTTTCTGAAGAAGGAATTACACAATACTATTATGCTTGGCAAAACTTCAAAACTTCAATTAATGAAACAGAATCAGAGATTCCAGAAGGAGAACGAACCTACGATGGGAACTCAACTATTATAAGTTAAGAGTATGGACTATCTAATAATAATTCAGGCATAAATTGTAATTAATTATTAAAAATCAATCCTGTCCTAAATAAAATTAAGGCGCACTAATTTTAACCATTTTACTGGTTTAACCATTAATTTTTGTGTTTTTTCAAAATAGAACCCCTTGCATATAATTATTTGCAGGGGGT
>NZ_JAWQUN010000033.1:0-32031 GCF_033447105.1 Formosa sejongensis | reverse complement strand
TAAACCCCCTGCAAATAATTATATGCAAGGGGTTCTATTTTGAAAAAACACAAAAATTAATGGTTAAACCAGTAAAATGGTTAAAATTAGTGCGCCTTAATTTTATTTAGGACAGGATTGATTCTGGACAATTAACATCTTGATTATCCTCTTCTGTTTTATCCTTAAATTTATTAATTCTATTTAGCCAACCGTTTAAAAATTTAGATTGACTTGGATTTCTTTGTACGATACCATTATAGAAATCAATTCTAGTTTGCTTTAAATTATTATACAAATCCATTTGATTGGCAGAATTAATAGCGTTTAATGTGTTAGGTCCCATGCCTCCATCAACAGTTAAATTATACTCTCCCGCTACCGCACGAATCCCTTCGTGTGGTATTCTTGTATTCATTAATTTGATTGTTCTTTAGATAGTAATAATAATCAATATCTACAGAGTTTAATGCTTTTAATTTCTATAAAAAAGATTCAAAGAAGTTTATGGTTTTTTTAATAATAGCTTCTCGCGTAGGCGTAATTGATGTTCCAGGTGTCGCCTCTCTCCAGTTATGGCCTGCATTTTTAATAATCATAACTTCTACTGGTGCATTTACTTTTTGTGCTTTTTCCTGCATGTAATAGGCGTGTTTTACAGGAATGGTGGTGTCACCATCACCTTGAATGATTAAAAGTGGGGGGCTCTTTTTTGTTAAATAATTAATAGGACTCATTTCTCTATAAAGTTTTAATTTATCTTTTGGATTGCTATCCAATTCTAAGATTCTTGGACCGAAACGGTCATGGAAATTAGGACGATCGTCATAATTGTATAAACTTGTTTTTTCAAAATCACAAGGGCCATACCACGAAGAACCCGCTACCATGTTGTAATCATTTCCTGTTAAATTTTCATCCCCTTCTAAACTTTTAGAATCAGATAGCAAAAGCATTTGTGCCATTTGTCCTCCAGCCGAATCTCCAAAGGCAAAAAAGCGTTTAGGGTTTAGTCCTAATTCTTTACTGTTTTTAGACAAATAACGAGCCGCATCTTTGGCATCGATAACACAATCTCGTATTGAAACCGTACCGCCTTTTGAATATAAACGGTAATCTACAGACACAACACAAAACCCTTTTTTTGTAAGGGCATCAAATACTTTGGCAAAGGAAGCGTTACCAGCGCTCATTTTACTTCCAGCAGCCCAACCACCACCGTGGGTGTAGATAATAACAGGTAGATTTGTTAAATTAGTCGTATTTGTAGGGTAGTAGATGTCTAAATATAGGCTGCTCTCTTCGGTGCTTTTATAAAGTACATTTAGTTTTCTTTTACCATTAGTTTCTAGGTATTTTAATTTGATGTTTTTAAATTCTTCGAAAGTGATACTTTCATCTTTGTTTGCATCTAAATATTGATACCTTTTCCATGCTTTTTCGTTTTCACTTTTCTCGTATTTTCCGTCGTTGTTTTTATCTAAGCTGTTTAGTTCTTTTTTTGCTTTTGTGCTTGCATAAGCTCCAGAAGATTGATCTTCTGTTTCTTGAGCAAAGACTACGCTTGAGAGTCCAACAAGTAGAACTATCAAAAATTTTTTATAATTGGTTTTAATGAACTTCATCTTTTTAAAATATTATTGCTTTTTATTAAAAACTATTTTAACTAAATCAGGTAAGTCAGTCAGATTTTCTTTAGAAATAGTTATTTCTAGTGCACGTTTTTCAGCATTATAAGTGAAAGGGATATTTTCTTTCGTTCTTAATAACGCCACACAATCTGGTTTATCAACAGCAATAATTAATATTTTATTGTTATCATCTGGCAATGAATAATACACATTTTTTTTAACAGTGGTATAGTTCATTGTTTTATCAAGAGTCGGTAATGGAGCCACTAAATCTACATCATAAATAGCTTCACTGGAATGGCTCATCCATTTTTCCATATCATCCGTGAGTTGATAATACCAATCCATCATCTCGCCATTGCCTTTTGGTGGGATGTTTACCAACAAATTTCCTCCAAAGGCTCTACATCTAATTAACTCGGATAAAAGTTGGTTAGTGCTCCAATAATTAGTTTCGTTTTCAATGCCGTAATGCCAGTTAGGTGTGAATGTATTTTCAGATTTCACACACATTTCCCACCACCAACCACACTCGTTGACTGTTTTTAAATTTTCATCACTACCTTGATGAAGCCCTTCGGGAGTTGCTATATTTCCTCTCGCCACAAGAATATTAGGTTGCATTTCTTTTAATTCATCGGGTTGCATTAAAATACTACCATCCCACCACATAACATCAATAGCACCATAGTTTTTCATGAGTTCTCTTACTTGCCCATTAGATTCCTCAGTTTCTGCTTTTTTCATAGCTGGTGTTAGTTTTGGAATGCTATTAACTTTTTCGTGTTTGTAGTTAATGGTGTATTTAGACGTTTTAGGAAACTCAAATTCTTTGTGTTTATATTCGTAATGCCAGTTTGGACCCGAATAGTAAAGTCCAACTTTAATATTGTTTTCTTTACAGGATTTTATATAATCACGGATTAAATCTCTGCCATTCATTTTGTCACCGGTATCCCAATGACCATAATTACTAGGCCATAGGGCATAACCATCGTGATGTCTGCTAGTAAGAACAGCATATTTAAAACCAGCTTTGTTAGCAGCTTTCATCCATTTATTTGGGTCATATTTTTCAGGATTCCAAGTGTCTGCAACAGCAAACATGTTTTCGGCAGGTTCCATGTATCTATTTGCTTTCTCTTTTTTTTCGGACCACATAACTGCCCATGCATCACCTGTATTTGGATTTGCACTAGGAAGCCCCCAATGTAAAAAAATGCCCAAACCAGATTTCCTAAACCATGCCCATTCTTTGTGTTCATTGATATTAATTTCTCTATTTGCAATTAGTTTTCTGTGTAGATTACTTTTTGCCCATTCTTGGAGTTCTTTTTTAGAACGTCCAATCCAAGGTCTATCTATTGTGTTATTTTCGGAGTGTAATTCCAATTCAAAAGGGTCTTCTGCTAAACTTTTCTCTTGAGAAATAGTAATATTTACAAATAGTAAAAATGTTATGATAGTAATATGCTTTAAAGATATTTGGAGATATGTCATTTTTTAATTTATTTAAAATCTGTAGCGCTTAAAAGTGCTTTAGGGGTATGGCATTAATTATTTTTAAGAGCAAAATCTGCTTGTGGCCAAGGTGAAGAAATAGGATCGTTTTTTTGAGCTTGCCCGGGTGTGCTTCTGCCTTCGTTGATTTGTTTTATTAATAATAGCTTTAACTCTTGTACTTTTTCTGGATGTTTTTCAGCGATGTTATGTTTTTCTTTGACATCTATTTTTAAGTTATACAGTATGTTTTCTGGTAGCTGATTCTTGTTTTTTCGAGGTTTTCCTACTGCATCAATACCAGAATTTGGAGATACAATTAATTTCCAATCTCCTTTTCTGATAGCAAAAATGCCGTCTTTACTATGATGAACTGTTGCTTTTCTCATAAAGGTTCCTTTTTCTGTAAGTAAAGGAAGTATACTGTAGCTGTCTTCAGCTTCGTTGTCTTTAAGCGCATAGTTTATAACATCAGCACATGTAGCCATAAAATCAGTGGTACAAATAGTTTCATCACAAACAGAATTAGGTTTAATTACTTTAGGCCATTTTACTAAAAAAGGTACTCTATGTCCTCCTTCTAAATAGCTTCCTTTTAACCCACTATATATATAGCTAGGGTTATGACCTTTCTTTTTTAATAAAGGGATGTCGGCTGTAGTTGAACATCCATTATCACTAGTAAAAACTACCAATGTATTCTCTTCAATACCTTGTTCTTTTAATGTTTTAAATATTTTCCCCATCAAGTCGTCTATCATTATAACAAAGTCTGCGTAGGGATTTATATTGCTTTTCCCTTTCCAAGGGTCTATTGGTAGCACGGGGCTATGAGGAGAAGGTAAAGGAAGGTATATAAAAAACGGTTTTTCTTTATTAGCGTTTTCATTGATGTATGAAATCGTTTTATCTACAAACTTAGGGAGTGCTTGTTCATGTATAAAATCGTCTGAAACATCCCCTTTTATCCAACTTGTAAATGGGAATTCTTGCCTTTTTCTCTCTGTCGTTTTTGTTGGAATCATGGTGGATTTATCATTTTCTAAATATACAAATGGCGGCATGTTTAGAGACGCAGCGATCATGAAAGAATAATCAAAACCTAAATTTGAAGGACCAAATTTTAAAGGTTTACTAAAATCGATGTCTTGAATATTAACACGATCTTTTCTATTTGAAAAGTATTCATATTCAGGGCTATTGTTTTTCATATCCCAATTTAATCCCAAATGCCATTTACCAATACTAGCTGTTTTATACCCATTATTTTTTAGCATTTGAGCAACTGTTAATCGGTTTTTTTTAATTAAAGTAGGAGAGTCTCCCCATGTAACAAATTCTTTTAAAGGAGTTCTCCAATTATATCGTCCTGTTATAATACCATATCTTGTTGGAGTACAAACAGCCGAAGAGGTATGAGCATCGGTAAATTTCATACCTTCTTTTCCCATTTGATCTAAATGGGGAGTAGGTATTTTACCGTTTTCATTATAAATAGTAAGATCTCCGATGCCTAAATCATCTGCTAGAATGTAAATGATGTTGGGTTTTTGTTTGTTTGAGTTCTGAGAAAAACCTAGACTAGTTGTTACTGTTAATAGTATGATTAATGTATATCTTATAGTTGTTTTCATTGTTTGTTTTTACTGGTTATAGAAGAAATATCTCAATCCATCCATTTTACTAATTGTTTTTCCTAAATCAACAATATAGAATATTATAGGGAGAGCCTTTAAACTTAATGTTATTAGTTTAAAGGCTCTTTCTTATTAATCTGAAGCAAATAATTTATTTAAACAAAAATATTATTTCTTAATAAATCTGGCATTACCGGCATCTGTAAATAAAATATACATACCTGCCGATAAATCTGAAACGTTTATACTACCTGTAGCATTTACCTGTTTAATTGTTTGGCCTAACAGGTTTACCACTTTGTAAGTTTTGGTATTCACGCTTTTACTTATATTAAGTACAGAGCTTACTGGGTTAGGGTATATGCTTCCCGAAATATTTTTTTTATTTGATATACTTAACGTATTATCAGCTACACCATCAATTGTACCTGACCACCCATTTTCTGCAGTCGCCTCATGTCTAAACTCATTATTACTTGGTGTACCAACAAAATTTTTAACCCGAACACCTGCATAATGATTATCAGTACCAATAGCAAAAGTATTTCCTCCCTGTGTTACTAAATTATTCACAGTAAATGTTCGTTTAAAAGTATCAGCATTTGTGCCAGCAGTTGTAACAATTGAATGGTTAGCGTCAACAGTACCATCTGCAGTACTATGGTTTGTATCCAAATCCATTTGAGTTATACGAGGGGTGTTACCTATATTCCCCGAACCATTTGGCATCATTCTTACTTGCACAACAACTTCTGCATTAGTATTGTTATTAGGAATATTGTCAACTGTGATAATTAATAGGTCGTTAGAGGCTAAACCTCCATTCTCTTCAATTTTTGTTGGTACCTTATCAAAAGTTACTGTAAACTGGGCATATGTACTTGTAACAAAAAGGAGTAGTAATAATAAAGTGGTTTTTTTAAGTAATTTTTTCATCATTTTAGTTGTTTTAAATATTAGTTAATAATTAAGCTAGTATTGCTAAAAGTAAACACGATGTGCTGCTACAAATGAAAAGCTTTATTCAATTAATATATTTCTCTAATTAATCTTTGTTTTGCTCATTTCTATCATACATGTATTATTTAATAGCTACTGTTAGTTTAGCTTAAATGCGTATTAGTGCATTATTAATTACATGTGTTTAATAGCAAAAACCGCATATTTTTTTAAAAAGTAATTAATTGAATTATAATTATTTTTTAATTATTTTTCTAATGAATGTTTCCTGTTCATCAGAAATTTTAATAAAATATAAACCAGAAGATAAATGGCTAAGATCAATAGACTTCATTCCATTTTGAATATCATCAGAAATTACAGTTTTACCCAAGTAATCGATAATTTGCATTTTGGCTGTATTTGAGCTTTTAAAATCAATAGTAATACTATTAGTTGCAGGGTTTGGAGAGACAAATAGCCTATCTGGTGTTGTGCTTTCTTTCGTTTCAATTCCAAGTGTAGCAACATCTCCGTATACTTGGACTTCAGCTAAATTTAAGGTGGTTATAAGGTTTGATTGAACTCGAATGGTATTTCCAAGAGCTCCACCAGCATCTATTGTTACAGAAGAGGTAGGTGTAGTAGTAATTGTTTCTGAAAAGGAGGGAGTTCCATTGCTGTTTATAACAGACACTGTAAAATTAGCTAACCGTTCGGTACAACAGGTGTCAGTACGGTTAAATATATTGATATCATTAATGTTATAACTACCATCAAGTTCTACTTCCCACCATGCATCAGGCCCTATAGATGCGGTTACTGATCCCGAAGTAAAGACGCCATTTGTATTATCATCAATAGCACGAGAAGCAGCTGCATTGCTTAATGTTGTAGATTGCGTTGCCGTACCGTTCAATGCGAGATTGTCACTTATAATAATAGTCGCTCCCTTACCTGTAAGCAAGTACTCAGAGGTTACCATATATCCCTCCGTATCTGTTACGGTAAAAAGTATAATGGTAGCATTCTCAGGAACACTTGATGAAATAGTATTTCCAGTAATAGTTGCATTAGTAGATACCCAAGTTTTGTCATTTAAATCTACAGTATCACCATCATTGGTATAAAATAGTTGGGCACTACTTAGCCCGATAGTAGAACTAGCAGTAACATATCCTATATTCGAATCAATGTATGGTTTTTCTATTTGCGATAGTGAGACACCTCCATTAACCACAGAGTTTACAAATCGAGGTACCTCATTACGAGTTCTCCATGTAAAATGACCATGAGGAAAGTTATCCACAAATAATAAATTTATTGGGCCTTGAACCGATTGCGAAGATTTCTGGTTTACAGAAAGGGAAAAATGAAAATCATTAAGTCCATTAAGCCATAAAGTAGGAATGGTAACATTATTAAAATAGGCACTTCCATCAAAATAAGTATTAACAATATTAGCTTCTTCAGCGCTTCGTATGGCGTCTCCTTGATGTCCATCCGATTCTGATAAAAATCCTCCACCATATACAGGTATGGCCCAAGCAAATCGATTGTCTACTCCCATAACGGTACCTGTAATTGTACCGCCCCAGCTAGATCCCATAATACCAATTTTATTAGCATTTACCTCAGGGAAGGAAGCAATAAGTGAATGCCCTTTTAGTACCTGCGCAATAGCATGATAGTACCATTGGTCTTCAATATCTAACCTAAAATCATCCCAAACTCCAATACGTACTGGCCCAGGGTTTGGGGTCTGTGAATTATTAGGATATTGGCCTTCTAAGTCCATACTAATAGCAGCATAACCAAGATCATTCCAGTATGTTAAAACCTCTGGAAAGGCGGTGCCTCCGCCTCCATGTGCATATACAACAGCTGGCCAACCACCAGCAGGTGGCGTACCAGAAGGAGCAGCGTAATAAGCAAATACTTCTACTTTTTCGCCTAAATAATCAATAGACTCGTACAGTATGCCTGTTACTCCAGTAACAGGTTCAACATTAGATGTTTTCCAATTAGGAACTTGTTGTAATTCGGTAATATTCCAAGGGCCAATGATTGTTTGGGAAAAGCTATTTAACCCAAATAAAAAGAACCCTAATAGAATGATATGTTTATGTAAATTCATAATTTATTTTTTAATTATTTTTCTAATGAATGTTTCCTGTTCATCAGAAACTTTAATAAAATATAACCCAGAAGATAAATGGCTAAGGTCTATAGACTTCGTTCCATTTTGAATCTCATCAGAAATTACAGTTTTACCTAAGTAATCGATAATTTGCATTTTGGCTGTATTTGAGCTTTTAAAATCAATAGTGACGATATCTGATACTGGGTTTGGAGAGACCAAGAGTCTATCTGCTGTTATGCTTTCTTTTGTTTCAATTCCAAGTGTAGCAGCATTTCCATATACTTGAACTTCAGCTAAATTTAAGGTGGTTATGAGATTCGATTCAACTCTAATGGTGTTTCCAAGAGCTCCACCAGCATCTATTGTTACAGAAGGGTTAGGTGTAGTAGTAATCGTTTTTGAAAAGTTGGTAGTTCCATTATTAATAACAAACACTGTAAAATCAGCTAATCGTTCGGAACAACAATCAGTTCGGTTAAATATATTGATGTCATTAATGTTATAACTACCATCAAGCTCTACTTCCCACCATGCATCAGGTCCTATAGATGCGGTTACTGACCCCGAAGTAAAGACGCCATTTGTTTCGTCATCAATGGCACGAGAAGCAGGTGCATTGCTTAATGTTGTAGATTGCGTTGCTGTACCGTCTAAGGCAAGGTTTCTGTCTTCCATTGGCGTTACCGTAATTGTACAGCTATCGGTAAAACCGCCATCTACGCTAGTTGCCGTAATAATGACTGTGCCTTCACTTTTTGCAGTAATTATTCCACTTGAATTTACTGTAGCAATTAGATCATTATCTGAAATCCAATTAACAGCTTTATTAGCAGCATAATGGGGAGTGAAAATAGTCTCTAATTGAGTTGAATTACCATTAGGTAGATCCAATTCATTAGGCATTACGGATATTCCGGTAACAGTTCGTACGGCATCATTTAGGTAAGCTTCAATACGGGTGTTTATTTCTTTCAATTGGTTGAATTGAGAAGTTGCAAATTCACTTCCCACTCTGGCAACAGCCCAGGTGTACATGCCTTCAGCTTCCATTGTTCGCGTAGTCCATTCAAAAGCTAGATCTGTAGGGAAATCTGCGGCACCATTTCTCCAGTTTTGCTGAAAGGGTATTAAAATAGCTCCTAGAGCTGTCCCTTCGCTACTGTCAGGGTTTCCATTTATATCTATCCATGGTCCAGCTTCAATATCTTCTACCATGTCTGATCCAACTCCAGTACTTCTTGTACTAGTCTCGGTCCAAGGTGGTTGAAAAGCCATAAGTGTAGGGTGTCCTGCCGTAAAATCACACTCAGGAGCACGTTGTTGTAGAGGAGAGCCCGTTGTGCCAGCATGTAATGTAAAAAAGGCATTTGGATTACCTGCTCTAGCGACTACTGCAAGATTTGTTTTTTCGGCCACAGTATATTCAGATCCGTAACATCTATCAAACCACCAACCGTCAATTTTGGCACCGTATTTAAGTGAATAGTATTCAACTATATCAGCGAATGCTGCATTACGCTGTCTTTTTTCGGGCGTAGTACCAGTATAGTTTTCTATAGGATAGTTATTTGCTAAGTAGGTATCCCACTGTGCGTTCTGAGCGGCTGTTGGATAATCATGATCATAACCAACACCACTAAGGTAAACTAGTGCTTTTATATCTCTTGAGTTTAATGCATCTAACAGCTCTCCAAAGAGATCTCGAGTAGGAAAGAATCCTGCACCAATTTCAGCAGATTTTTCTGGATACGGAGCTGAATACCAACTGGCTTGATGCCCTCTATTTAAATTGATGACAACATGGTTAATTGTAGTTAACTGGTCTATCTGTGCCATAAAAGCATCAACATCAAAGTTTTCTGCAGTAACCCCTGTTCCATCAGGATTTTGAGCATCATAGGCCGTTGCGTGAAGTATTCGTACTCCCCAAGTTCCTTTGTAGTCTAATGCCCGATCATGCATAGCATTTGACTGAGCTGTTGCTTTACTTGCCCCGATTGCAATAATTAAAAGTGCGAGACTGAGTAATTTTTGTAAAAAGTTTTTCATAATTAATTAATTCTGGTATTCTGATATTTTGTATTTCAGTATTAGCTATTGTGTTAAAAGCAATGCGTATTAATAAAATTATGTGTTTATTTTTTAATTATTTTTCTAATGAATGTTTCCTGTTCATCAGAAACTTTAATAAAATATAAACCAGAAGATAAATGGCTAAGGTCAATAGCCTTTTTTCCATTTTGAATCTCATCAGAAATTACAGTTTTACCCAAGTAATCGATAATTTGGATTTTAGCTGTATTTGAGCTTTTAAAATCAATAGTGATTAGATCTGAACCAGGGTTTGGATACACAAGGAGTCTATTTGTTATATTTTGTGTTTCAACAGATAGTGTCGTATTTCCAATTACTTGTACTTCAGCTATAGATAATATTCCTGAGGCATTACGCTGTACTTTTATGATACTTCCTATAGCATTTTTTGCATCAATAATAAAGAAGGGGTCAGGAAAACTTTCATATGATTGCGAGTATGTTGTTTCGCCAGCACTATTAATTACAGAAACTGTAAAATCTGACATTCTACTCTTACAGCATTCGTCTGTTCTGGCATAAAGTCTTATACGATCGATATAATATTCTTTACCAAGATCGACCTGCCACCAAGTGTTAACTCCTGATCCTGTTAGTGTTACAGAGCCGTCTTCAAAAGCACCACTCGTATTACCATCAATAGCGAGATCAGCCTCTGCGACAAAACTTGTATTTATACTAGATTGTGTAGCACTTCCTTCTAAGGCGATATTTACAAAATCTGAAGGAAAATCTATTACAGTAACAGTAGAACTATCTGTTAGTCCTCCAAGTTCAGCAGTTGCAGTAATAGTTGCTATTCCTTCACTTATTGCTGTAACTAATCCATTTGAATCTACTGTAGCAATAGCATTATCGCTAGATGTCCAAATAAGATTTTCATCAGCTGAAAAGGAAATTAGATTTGCACTTAGTTGTTTTGTATATCCAGGATATACATCTGTAGCTTCGGGTGCCACGAATACTTTGCTAACAAAAGTTGTAGGATCATTTAGGTAAGCTTCAATACGAGTGTTTATTTCTATTAACTGATTGAATTGAGAAGTTGCAAATCCGCTTCCTTCTCTTGCAACAGCCCAGGTATACATGCCTCCGGCTGCCATTGCTCTTGATGTCCAATCAACGGCTAGATCTGTTGGGAAATCTGCGGCACCATTTCTCCAGTTTTGCTGAAAGGGTATTAAAATAGCGCCTAGTGCAGTCCCTTCACTAGCATCAGGTTTTCCATTTATATCTATCCATGGTCCAGCTTCAATATCTTCTACCATGTCTGATCCAACTCCAGTACTTCTTGTACTAGTCTCGGTCCAAGGTGGTTGAAAAGCCATAAGTGTTGGGTGTCCTGCCGTAAAATCACACTCAGGAGCACGTTGTTGTAGAGGAGAGCCAGTTGTGCCAGCATGTAATGTGAAAAAGGCATTTGGATTACCTGCTCTAGCGACTACTGCAAGATTTGTTTTTTCGGCCACAGTATATTCAGATCCGTAACATCTATCAAACCACCAACCGTCAATTTTGGTACCGTATTTAAGTGAATAGTATTCAACTATATCAGCGAAAGCGGCATTACGCTGTCTTTTTTCGGGCGTAGTACCAGTATAGTTTTCTATAGGATAGTTATTTGCTAGGTAGGTATCCCACTGTGCGTTCTGAGCGGCTGTTGGATAATCATGATCATAACCAACACCACTAAGGTAAACTAGTGCTTTTATATCTCTTGAATTTAATGCATCTAACAGCTCTCCAAAGAGATCTCGAGTAGGAAAGAATCCTTCCCCGATTTCAGCAGATTTTTCTGGATATGGAGCTGAATACCAACTGGCTTGATGCCCTCTATTTAAATTGATGACAACATGGTTAATTGTAGTTAACTGGTCTATCTGTGCCATAAAAGCATCAACATCAAAGTTTTCTGCAGTAACCCCTGTTCCATCAGGATTTTGAGCATCATAAGCAGTTGCGTGAAGTATCCGTACTCCCCACTTTCCTTTGTAGTCATTTGCCCGATCATGCATAGCATTTGACTGAGCTGTTGCTTTACTTGCCCCGATTGCAATAATTAAAAGTGCGAGACTGAGTAATTTTTGTAACTGTTTTTTCATTGTTATTTGGTTTTTAGTTAGTTGTTTATTTATTTATTTATTTATTTATTTATTTATTTTGAGATTTTGCTATTGCAGCATTAATTTCTAATAGTTGTTTGAATTGAGGAATTGCAAATCCATTACCTTCTCGGGCAACTGCCCATGAGTACATGCCACCTGCTTTCATAACTCTTGTCGTCCATTCAATAGCTTGTTCTGTTGGGAAATCAGCAGCACCTCTTCGCCATTCTCGCTGAAAAGGCATCATAATGGCACCAAGGGCGGTCCCTTCGCTATTATCTGGTTTTCCAGCGGTGTTAATCCATGGGCCAGCTTCAATATTTTCAACCATACCTACATTACTTAATGTCCAAGGCGCTTGTTTTTTCATAGGTACAGGGTGTCCTGCTGTATAATCACTATATTTAGTGCCTTGTCTAATAGGTATTCCCACCGAAAGATGAAACGCAATCATAGCATCTGGATTACCAGCGCGAATAGCTTTAGTATAGATTTTACGATCCTCAGCTTCCATGAAGCCTGCACGATCAATCCACCAACCGTCTATTTTATCACCATACTTTCCGGAATAGTACTCCAATATTTTTGCCACACCTTCATAATGGGTTAATCCAGTAGATTCAAGATGTGCATTCCATGTAGCCATTTGAGCATTTGAAAGATACTGTTCATCCATTCCTGTTTTACTGAAATAGACCATCACCTTAATGTTTCTTGCTATTAAGGCATCGACCACTTCACCAAAGAAATCACGTTTTGGAAATAAGTCACTTCCCATGATGGCTTCCATTTCAGGGTATGGAGAAGCATACCAACTGGCTTGATGTCCTCTGCCTATATTAATATTTACATGAGTTATGGTCGTTAATTGGTCTATTTGTTTCATAAATAAATCAACGTCAAAATTCTCAGCATTTATAGGTTCATTTATATCATAAGCAGTAGGGAGTAATATGCGAACTCCCCAAGTTCCTTTAAAGTCTGCTGCACGATAATGTCTTGCTTCTAGTTGCGCATTAACTGATGTACTAAAGATTGTCAACATTAATAAAATGATATACTTTTGTATTTTCATAATTATAGCGTTTAAAAGAGTTGATGACTTAAGTTTAATTTTTGATTATTTTTCTTGTGAAGGTTTCAAATTCATCATAAACTTTAATGATGTATAATCCAGAAGATAACGTGCTGAAATCAAAGGTGTTGATTCCTTTATTAATATTATTAGAAAGTATAGTTTTACCTAAATAATCGATAATTTCCATTTTAGCTGTAATAGAGTTGTTGTAATTAATAGTAATAATATCGGATACTGGATTTGGGTATATCACGAGTCTATCCGATTTGTTTTCTGTTTCAATTCCTAGAGTAATAGCACTTCCAAATACTTGCACTTCAGCGAGATTCATGGTTACGGTTTGGTTTGATTCAATTCTTATAATTTTACCTATGACTCCAATAGGGTCAATTGTTAAAGAAACAGCAGAATCGCTCGTGATTTTTTGTTTAAAGGTTTCAACACCATTACTATCAATAATGTATACTGTGATATCGTTTAACCTTTCCGAACAACAATTTGTTCTATTAAAAATATTAATATTATCAATATTAAAATCATCACCAAGGTCTACTTCCCACCATGGGTAAGCCCCTTCTGAAGCTGCCGCTGAAGCTGTTACAGACCCCGCACCAAAGGATCCATTTGTATTATCATCAATAGCACGTGAAGCTTCTGCACCATTAGCTGTTCCTGATTGTGTTGCTGTACCATTTAATGCAAGATTCCCAATAGTTGTTTCGTCACAAGGTGGTGTTTCACCTACTAGGTAAGCACATTCTGGTCGTGTATAAGGAACATAATCCATCATAGGAGTCATAAGAAGCCTACGATTTATTTCTTTCATGATTACCATTTCATCTGGCATCATATGGCCTGGATTTACATTACCATCTGTGGTTGAGGCAAAAGTTATTGCCGTCCCTCCATCGGTAATTCTTCTTACAAAACGGTATGCTTGTTCTAAATCAAAAACTAAAGGTAAATTTGCTGAGTGCCACCGCTCTCTTGTAGGAAACCATCCATGGCTCAAACAGTGTTTTCCGTTGAGTGGGGCCCATGGATTGGCAATCATTTCAGGAATAGTAAACTCCTCATAGCCCCATGAATTTACAGGAGCACCTTGTCCAATTGGTGTAACATGACCAGATGTAAAATCACTGTCACCTGTATTTGTTTTATGTTTAACAATTTTATATGGTGTTGAATCACTATCATTAATACCGTCTGATGCTACCTCTATATTACTACCATCCGTATTTTTAAAATAACCACCACCTTGATTAATCCCAATTAAACAGCCTGGATCTGTTGCTCTTAGCATGGCCGCAAAATTGTCTATTTGACCATCATCAGCTAATTTATAGACAGTATCTAACCAATAGCCGTCTGCATAATCTTTTACATTTTCAATAAAGCCTTCTATGAGGTTTTCATACGCCGCATATTCATTTCCATCAAAATTATTTGTGTAATACGCTAACCAAGCAGCCTGAACCTCATCAGATGCTCTTTCAAAATAGTTTGTTGAAATGTATAGGATTACTTTTTTACCTGAATTTTTAAAATTTTGTAAAACATCAAAAATAACCTCATCATTAGCAGTATTTGGGACAATACTAGCATGTATTTCATTTACAACATCAACGTTAGCGTTGGCACTTAAAGTAAAATGATCAGATTTTGCAAAATTAGTTAGGTTCGTTATAATATGTCCAACAGTTGGTAATTCATCTGCTATTTCTTTTGATCCGGCTACATAATCATAATTATTCGTTTCTATCTCAGAATCCATACGTGTTCCTCCAAAAACAGGATAGGTTACTCCCCAAGAGCTTTCTAACCATGAACTTTGCGTATGTCCTGTTTGAGAAAGGATAAGCAAAAGACATAATGGAATTAGTTTTTTTAATTTTAAAATAAAACTGCTTAGAGAAAAAGCAATTTGAAGTAAAGTATTTTTTTTCATAATATTATTTTTAATTCTAGTTTAATTTATAGCAAATGACCATTTTTTTTAAAAAACGGTGTTTCTGTAATCTGCTTTTATTTTGCTCTGTTCTATTAATTAGGTCTAAATTATATATGAAGTATGTTTTAACTCGGAAATTAAATTATGTGATTAGCTGTTTGTTTGCTTTTGGTATAATTTTATCTAAATTTTTGATGACCATATACACAAATACGGTATTAGATCAAGTAAGCAGCGTTACTAATGTTTGATATGTAAAAGAGTTTTTAGTGGAGGAAAACAAATTTCAGTAGATACTCTTTATAGTGAATACACTAGAGGAAAAATAACCTACCATTTTGTCCACTACTTCAAATTTTAGAAATATGAATTCAGGATATTTTATAGTGAATAATCTGTTTTTATAAATATAAAAGCCAGTGACATGAATCACTGGCTTTTTAAATTTATTTTTTAATTATTTTTCTAATGAATGTTTCCTGTTCGTCAGAAACTTTAATAAAATATAACCCAGAAGATAAATGGCTAAGGTCAATAGACTTTGTTCCATTTTGAATCTCATCAGAAATTACAGTTTTACCTAAATAATCGATAACTTCCATTTTAGCTGTATTAGAACTGTTGTAATTAATAGTAATAATACCAGATACTGGGTTTGGGGACATCACGAGTCTTTCCGATTTATTTTCTGTTTCAACTCCAAGAGTAGCACTTCCAAAGACTTGTACTTCAGCTAAATTTAAGGCGGTTGTAAGGTTAGATTGAACTCTAATGGTGTTTCCAAGAGCACCACCAGCATCTAGTGTTACAGAAGGGTTAGGTGTAGTAGTAATCGTTTTTGAAAAGGTGGTAGTTCCATTACTATTAATCACAGACACTGTAAAATCAGCTAATCGTTCGGAACAACAATCAGTTCGGTTAAATATGTTGATATCACTAATGTTATAACTACCATCAAGTTCTACTTCCCACCATGCATCCGGTCCTTGTGAAGCTGTTACTGATCCCGAAGTAAAGATTCCATTTGTATTGTTATCATTGGCACGAGAAGCAGCTGCGCTGCTTAATGTTGTAGATTGTGTAGCCGTACCGTTTAAGGCAAGGTTTATAGCTTCTCCAGGAGTTACAGTTTTTACCCAAATTTTATTTTTATACGCCTCTGTAAGTACAATTTTAGATTCATCCAGAATAATATCGTCTAACAATACAAATGAATTATCTGTAGACATTTTTGTGGTATAGCCATATCCCAAAAGACGGATGTACTTAATATCACTTGCGTGTACTCTATACAAAATACGGTTCTCATATAAATCGAATTTTGCGTCTGTAGGCTCATATGGGTTTTCAAGAGGTACAGTTTCCACGTTGTAGTATAAATCTGGCGAGATGTATTGTTTGCCAGTGGCTGTGTTTTCCATTAAGAATATTGGAACTGTATTTTCAATAGGGTTCGTAAATAATTCAAAATCTGTAGAAGTCGCTTGTTCAAAATCAGTTGCAGAAATTGTTGAAACAGGTGTTTCTTCTGGTGTGGCTTCTATAAAACCATAATCTACGAATGGCACTAACATGTTCGACTTCTCTTGTACAAAATCGCGTGTTCCGTTTATGTAGTACGTTCTATAGTAAAATGTTTCCCCTTTCTTTACGTTCAATTTTGGAATAAGGGTAAACAGCGTATAGTCACGTGGGTTTGTATCGCCCCCAACCTGAGCAAGTCTCATATATACATTGCTTAAGCCATGAGCACTTAACTCATTTTTTTTGATTTCATTTCCAAATACAATGCCTAAAGATGGAGCTGTAGCATTTAACGTATCTGAAGCCCATAACATAAAACCACCTGTTTTATCAATGTTAATTGCTAACGCACCAACTTCAGTAGCAGTACTAGCATAGTTAATAGCAATTGAACCATCAGGAGAGGATAGGTATTTACCACGTAGATTCGATGATCTTACACCTCCCCAAGGAGCATTAATGTGGTTGATTGTTACATCTCCAAAGTTTTGAATAATATACGTTACTTCCAGTATACCTTCCCCAATTTCTTTGTATTTGGTGGTGTATAAAATTTCGGATTTATACAGAGATGGGATATGAGCTTGTGTTCCCCAGTTCGTTACGTAATATGCTTTTTCAACTTCATCATAGTAGGAAGCCATTAGAGGACTATAGTATGCTTGTTCAACTCCATCGTAATTATAAGCTCCAGCACCATGTACAAAATAAAATCCAGAGCTAAAATCTCTATTACTAAGCGTTGTATTTACACTTACTGCCTGCCACACTTCATCCATCCATGTAGATCTTACAATAGACTGAGGAGGAATTCCTTCGCCATAAGCACTTTTGAACGAATACATTTGACCGCCTTTTCCAATTCGTAGTTCCCACGAATTGGCAGCTGTAGCAGCAGAATGTTGTAATTTGGCTAAATACACATGTTCTTCGTCTGCAGCGGTAGGGTCTATCCAATAACTGTTAGATGGAGAATACGCAGTGGTAAAACTTGTTGTACCGCTTTGCTGAAACAGGTTGCCGTAGTCGACTTTTGGCACATGAGTGTAAAACGACTTATCGACAGCCGTATTAGGCATAATATCCAATAAATTTGCTTGAGCCAACGTTTTATATGGACCAATTAGAATTATTGCTATTATGGTAATCAATATTTGCTTTTTGAACATAACTTATCTTTTTTTATTTTTTAGACATCATAATAATTAGATTGTAAAATATATAAGAAGTAGTTCCCTTGATCTAGGAATTCACTACTTACTTGTTGAATATCAGACTCTATATTTCCAGAGTCGACAATTTGTACAGAAGAACTAAATAGTTTTTAACTACCGCCAATGCAACCCCCTCTTTGTTTGTAATATTTCTCGCATGGTTTGGGAAAAATCTGATGTGGCAAAGAATATCCAATCTTCATTTCACTTGCGTTCGGTGAGCGATAATCTGTTGTATTGGCAAAAGTTATCGCTGTCCCTGCATCAATAATTCTTCGTACAAATCTGTAGGCTTGTTCTAAATCAAACACCAAGGGTTGTGTTGGAATATGACACAAGGGATTGATTGCAAGCCAACTATGATCTAAACCCTGTTTATTACCAAGTGGCGCCCATGGATTCTCTACCATTTCAGTAATGGTAAGTTCTTCGTAACCCCATGAGTTTGATGGAGCACCTAGACTATGGGAAGTAACATGACTAGATATAAAATCATTCTGACCAGTACTCGTTTTGTTTTTAATTACTGGATAGGCGGTTAAATCTGTATCACTAATCCCATCTGATGCTATCCATATTCTATCATTATTATCATCTTTATAGATTTGGTTACCCTGATTAAGTCTAAGTGAACAACCTGGATCAGGAGCCTGTATTATGTCTGCATAATCCACTATTTTGTCCACTACGCCAAATTTTAGAAATATGAATTCAAGGTGTTTTATAATGAATAATATGTTTTTTAAATATAAAAGCCAGTGAAATGAATCACTGGCCTTTTCAAATTTTATTTTTTAATTATTTTTCTAGTGAATGTTTCCTGTTGATTAGAAACTTTAATAAAATATAACCCAGAAGATAAATGGCTAAGATCAATAGACTTCGTTCCATTTTGAATCTCATCAGAAATTACAGTTTTACCTAAGTAATCGATAATTTGCATTTTGGCTGTATTTGAGCTTTTAAAATCAATAGTAATGATATCTGATACTGGGTTTGGATAAACCAAGAATTTAGTTTCTATATCTGTATTATTGCTTATTGATAATGTTTCGTTTTTAGAGGCGCTTTTTTGCTGACTACTGTTTAAACCTGTACCGAAAACCTCAACTTCAGCTAAAGAAAGTGGAGAATTGGCAATGTTTGAACGAATTCGAATTATTTTACCCTGAACATCCCCAGCATTAATAATTACAGAAGGATTTGGAGTAGTGGTAATTCTTTGAGTGAAATTAAAGTTACCCTCATCATCGATTACTAGTACGGTGAAATCTGACAACCTCTCAGTACAACAAGCATCTGTTCTGTTGTAAATTACAATGTCTCCAATGGTATTGTTAGCACTTAAATCTACTTGCCAATACGAATTGGTAATCGGGCTTGTATGTGTTACAGATCCTGCTGAATATACACCATTTGTGTCGCCATCAATGGCACGAGAAGCGTCACCAGAGCTTGCAGTTGAGGACTGCGATGCTGTTCCGTTTAGAGCAAGGTTTGTAGGAGTAAGAGTGGACGCTGTTACTGTTAAAACCCGTGATGCATTTGGCGCTGCATTGTAATTGTCATTACCGGTCTGAGTAGCTGTTATGTATGAAGTACCTTCCGAAACGATATGAATTTGACCATTAACAATAGTGGCTACATTGGTATTTAAACTACTATAAGTTACAGCTAAGCCTGAACTGGCTGTAACGCCAGGATCAAAATCAGCATCACCTACTTCTTTAGAAGGGAAAGGGTTAAAAGTAATGGTTTGATCAACTTTGGTCGCCTCGGTTCCGTACACTTGTACTTCCGCTAAGTTTAAAGTACTAGTTAGGTTTGATTGGACTCTAATAGTTTGTCCGAGCACACCATTTGCATCTATTGTTACAGAAGGGGTAGGTGTAGTAGTAATCGTTTGTGAATATGTTATAGTACCATTACTATTAATAACAGACACCGTAAAATTAGCTAATCTACTTGTGCAACAAGCATCAGTTCTATTAAAAAGATTGATGTCATTAATGGTATATTCATCACCAAGATCTACTTCCCACCATGCATCAGGGCCTATAGATGCGGTTACTGATCCCGCATTAAAGACGCCATTTGTATTATCATCAATAGCACGAGAAGCAGCTGCGTTGCTTAATGTTGTAGATTGCGTTGCTGTACCGTTTAAGGCCAGGTTTGTATTAATAGAACCTCCACCTATGACGGTCAATTGTTGAGTAATATTTCCTGCAGCTGCATATATAGAATTCCCAGCTTGAGATGCTGTTATCGTTGATGTACCAGGAGCTACAATATGAATATTGCCATTTACGATAGTTGCTACAGCCGTATTTGAGCTAGAAAATGAAATATTATATCCTGAACTGGCTGTTGCTTTGGGTGTATAGTCAGCTTCTCCAACTTCTAGATTTGCTAATTTCTGAAAGTCTATATGTTGGTAATAATTAGGAGCTGTTTCTCCTACAAAATAAGCGCCAGCAGGTCGCGTATAAGGAACATAATCCATCATAGGAGTCATAAGAAGCCTACGATTAATCTCTTTCATGATTACCATTTCATCTGGCATCATATGCCCTGCATTCGGTGAGCGATAATCTGTGGTATTGGCAAAAGTTATTGCTGTTCCTCCATCGGTAATTCTTCGTACAAAGCGGTATGCTTGTTCTAAATCAAAAACTAAAGGTAAGTTTGCTGAGTGCCACCGCTCTCTTGTAGGAAACCAACCATGGCTTAAGCATTGTTTTCCGTTAAGCGGTGCCCAAGGATTGGCAATCATTTCAGGAATAGTGAACTCCTCATAGCCCCAGGAATTTACAGGCGCACCTTGTCCTATTGGTGTAACATGGCCAGATGTAAAATCGCTGTCTCCTGTACTTGTTTTATGTTTAACAATTTTATAAGGTGTTAAATCACTATCACCAGTACCATCTGATGCTACTAGTATATTAGAGCCATTGTCTGTAAAATAAGTATTACCTTGGTTAATTCCAATTATGCAACCAGGGTCAGTTGCTCTTATCATGGCAGCAAAGTTATCTATTTGACTATCATCAGCTAATTTATAGACTGTATCTAACCAATAGCCGTCTGCATAATCTTTTACATTTTCAATAAAACCTTCTATAAGGTCCTCATAAGCAGCGTACTCATTTCCGCCAAAATTATTGGTGTAATATGCTACCCAAGCAGCCTGGACCTCATCAGAAGCTCTTTCAAAATAACTTGTTGAAATATATAAGATTACTTTTTTACCTGAATTTTTAAAATTTTGTAAAACATCAAAAATAACCTCGTCATTTGCAGCATTCGGAACAATACTTGGATGTATTTCATTTACAACATCAACGTTAGCGTTGGCACTTAATGTAAAATGATCAGATTTTGCAAAATTAGTTAGGTTCGTTATAATATGACCAACAGTTGGTAATTCATCTGCTATTTCTTGTGATCCGGCTACATAATCATAATTATTCGTTTCTATCTCAAAATCCATTCGTGTTCCTCCATAAACAGGATAGGTTACTCCCCAAGAGCCTTCTAACCATGAACTTTGAGCAAAAGCTGTTTCAGTTACGATAATTAAAAGGCATAATGGAATTAACTTCTTCATTCCTGAAAGAAGTTTGCTTTTAAACAAAGCATGTGGAATAAGGGTAATTTTCTTCATAAAGCGGTTATTTAGTTTTAGTTTTTAAATTGGATATAAGTTTGTAGAGTGTTGATTATTTGTTTACTACTTTGAACAAATAACCAGTTTTTTATAAAAATGATGTTCCTCTAACTCGCCTTTGTTTTGATCTTTTCTTTTATAGTAATTAGATAAAACGCTATAATTAATGGTAATAAAGCCGATGAATTTAATCACCGGCTTTTTTATTTTTTCAATTATTTTACTGTTTAATTATTTTTCTAGTGAATGTTTCCTGTTGATTAGAAACTTTAATAAAATATAACCCAGAAGATAAATGGCTAAGATCAATAGACTTCGTTCCATTTTGAATCTCATCAGAAATTACAGTTTTACCTAAGTAATCGATAATTTGCATTTTAGCCGTACTCGTACTATTAAAATCAATAGTGATGATATCTGATACTGGGTTTGGATAAACCAAGAATTTAGTTTCTGTATCTGTATTATTGCTTATTGATAATGTTTCTTTTTTAGAGGCGCTTTTTTGCAGCAGGCTACTGTTACTACCAAAAACTTGTACTTCAGCTAAGTTTAGGGTGGTTGTAAGGTTCGATTGAACTCTAATAACCTGTCCTATTGCCCCACCAACATTTATTGTTACAGAAGGACTAGGCTCATTAGTAATTGTTTGTGAAAAAGTGGTAGCACCGCTACTATTTATTATAGACACTGTAAAATCAGATAATCTACTTGTACAACAAGCATCTGTTCTATTAAAAACATTGATATCATTAATGCTATAGTTGTTGTCAAGTTCTACTTCCCACCATGCATTAGGACCTTGTACAGCTGTTACTGATCCTGAAGTAAAGATTCCATTCGTATTGTCGTCGATCGCACGAGAAGCAGCTGCACCATTTAATGTAGTCGACTGCGTGGCTGTTCCGTTCAGAGCAAGGTTTGTAGGAGTAACAGTAGACGCTGTTACTGTTAAAACCCGTGAAACATTTGGCGCTGCATTGTAGTTGTTATTACCGGCCTGAGTAGCTGTTATGTATGAAGTACCTTCCGAAACGATATGAATTTGACCATTAACAATAGTGGCTACATCGGTATTTAAACTACTATAGGTTACAGGTAAGCCTGAACTGGCTGTAACGCCATGATCAAAATCAGCATCACCTACTTCTTTAGAAGGGAAAGGGTTAAAAGTAATGGTTTGATCAAGTTTGGTCGCCACCGTTCCGTACACTTGTACTTCCGCTAAATTTAAAGTACTAGTTAGGTTTGATTGGACTCTAATAGTTTGTCCGAGCACACCATCAGCATCTATTGTTACAGAAGGGGTAGGTGTAGTCGTAATCGTTTGTGAATATGTTGTAGTACCATTACTATTAATAACAGACACCGTAAAATTAGCTAATCTACTTGTACAACAAGCATCAGTTCTATTAAAAAGATTGATGTCATTAATGGTATATTCATCACCAAGATCTACTTCCCACCATGCATCAGGACCTATAGATGCAGTTACTGATCCCGCATTAAAGACGCCATTTGTATTATCATCAATAGCACGAGAAGCAGCTGCGTTGCTTAATGTTGTGGATTGCGTAGCTGTACCGTTTAAGGCCAAGTTTATTGCTGTGTCGCCAAGATATTCAGCAATTCTAGTATTAATTTCTTTCAGTTGGTCGAATTGAGAAGTTGCAAATTCACTTCCCACTCTGGCAACAGCCCAAGTGTACATGCCCTCTGCTTCCATAGTTCGTGTGGTCCATTCAAAGGCTAGGTCGGTTGGAAAATCTGCAGCACCATTTCTCCAATTTTCCTGAAAAGGCATTAAAATGGCACCTAGAGCTGTCCCTTCACTACTGTCAGGGTTTCCATTTATATCTATCCATGGTCCAGCTTCAATATCTTCTACCATGTCTGATCCAACCCCAGTACTTCTTGTACTAGTCTCGGTCCAAGGTGGTTGAAAAGCCATAAGTGTTGGGTGTCCTGCCGTGAAATCACACTCAGGAGCACGTTGTTGTAGAGGAGAGCCCGTTGTGCCAGCATGTAATGTGAAAAAGGCATTTGGATTTCCCGCTCTAGCGACTACTGCAAGATTTGTTTTTTCTGCCACAGTATATTCAGATCCGTAACATCTATCAAACCACCAACCGTCAATTTTAGTGCCGTATTTAAGTGAGTAATATTCAATGATATCTGCTGTTGCTGCATTACGCTGTCTTTTTTCGGGCGTAGTACCAGTATAGTTTTCTATAGGATAGTTATTTGCTAGGTAGGTATCCCACTGCGCGTTCTGAGCGGCTGTTGGATAATCATGATCATAACCAACACCACTAAAATAAACTAGTGCTTTTATATCTCTTGAGTTTAATGCATCTAACAGCTCTCCAAAGAGATCTCGAGTAGGAAAGAATCCTGCACCAATTTCAGCAGATTTTTCTGGATATGGAGCTGAATACCAACTGGCTTGATGCCCTCTATTTAAATTGATAACGACATGGTTAATTGTAGTTAACTGGTCTAACTGTGTCATAAGCGCATCAACATCAAAGTTTTCTGCAGTAACCCCTGTTCCATCAGGATTTTGAGCATCATAGGCCGTTGCGTGAAGTATTCGTACTCCCCAAGTTCCTTTGTAGTCTAATGCCCGATCATGCATAGCATTTGACTGAGCTGTTGCTTTACTTGCCCCTATTGCAATAATTAAAAGTGCAAGACTGAGTAATTTTTGTAACTGTTTTTTCATTGTCATTTGGTTTTTAGTTAGTTGATTTATTTATTCTGATATTTTGCTAAAAGCAATGCGTATTAATAAAATTAGATTCTTATTTTTTAATTATTTTTCTAGTGAATGTTTCCTGTTGATTAGAAACTTTAATAAAATATAACCCAGAAGATAAATGGCTAAGATCAATAGACTTCGTTCCATTTTGAATCTCATCAGAAATTACAGTTTTACCTAAGTAATCGATAATTTGCATTTTAGCCGTACTCGTACTATTAAAATCAATAGTGATGATATCTGATACTGGGTTTGGATAAACCAAGAATTTAGTTTCTGTATCTGTATTATTGCTTATTGATAATGTTTCTTTTTTAGAGGTGCTTTTTTGCAGCAGGCTACTGTTACTACCAAAAACTTGTACTTCAGCTAAGTTTAGGGTGGTTGTAAGGTTTGATTGAACTCTAATAACCTGTCCTATTGCCCCACCAGCATTTATTGTTACAGAAGGACTAGGCTCATTAGTAATTGTTTGTGAAAAAGTGGTAGCACCGCTACTATTTATTATAGACACTGTAAAATCAGATAATCTACTTGTACAACAAGCATCCGTTCTATTAAAAACATTGATATCATTAATGCTATAGTTGTTGCCAAGTTCTACTTCCCACCATGCATTAGGACCTTGTACAGCTGTTACTGATCCTGAAGTAAAGATTCCATTCGTATTGTCGTCGATCGCTCGAGAAGCAGCTGCACCATTTAATGTAGTCGACTGCGTGGCTGTTCCGTTCAGAGCAAGGTTTGTAGGAGTAAGAGTGGACGCTGTTACTGTTAAAACCCGTGATGCATTTGGCGCTGCATTGTAGTTGTCATTACCGGCCTGAGTAGCTGTAATGTATGAAGTACCTTCCGAAACGATATGAATTTGACCATTAACAATAGTGGCTACATTGGTATTTAAACTACTATAGGTTACAGGTAAGCCTGAACTGGCTGTAACGCCAGGATCAAAATCAGCATCACCTACTTCTTTAGAAGGGAAAGGGTTAAAAGTAATGGTTTGATCAAGTTTGGTCGCCACCGTTCCGTACACTTGTACTTCCGCTAAGTTTAAAGTACTAGTTAGGTTGGATTGGACTCTAATAGTTTGTCCGAGCACACCATTTGCATCTATTGTTACAGAAGGGGTAGGGGTAGTCGTAATCGTTTGTGAATATGTTGTAGTACCATTACTATTAATAACAGACACCGTAAAATTAGCTAATCTACTTGTACAACAAGCATCAGTTCTATTAAAAAGATTGATGTCATTAATGGTATATTCATCACCAAGATCTACTTCCCACCATGCATCAGGGCCTATAGATGCGGTTACTGATCCCGCATTAAAGACGCCATTTGTATCATCATCAATAGCACGAGAAGCAGCTGCGCCGCTTAAAGTTGTAGATTGCGTAGCCGTACCGTTTAAGGCCAGGTTGCTAGTTGTTGGAGTAACTCCTGCGCTTGTAAGCAAGTACTCAGAGGTTACCATATATCCCTCCGTATCTGTTACCGTAAAAAATATTATGGTAGCATTCGCAGGAACACTTGCTGAAATAGTATTTCCAGAAATAGTAGCATTAGTTGATACCCAAGTTTTGTCATTTAAATCTACAGTATCACCATCATTGGTATAAAATAGTTGGGCACTACTTAGCCCAATAGTAGAACTAGCAGTAACATATCCTATATTCGAATCAATGTATGGTTTTTCTATTTGCGATAGTGAGACACCTCCATTAACCACAGAGTTTACAAATCGAGGTACCTCATTACGAGTTCTCCATGTAAAATGACCATGAGGAAAGTTATCCACAAATAATAAATTTATTGGGCCTTGAACCGATTGCGAAGATTTCTGGTTTACAGAAAGGGAAAAATGAAAATCATTAAGTCCATTAAGCCATAAAGTAGGAATGGTAACATTATGAAAATATGCACTTCCATCATAATAAGTATTTACAAAATTTGCCTCAGCAATGGTTCCAATAGCGTCTCCTTGATGTCCATCAGATTCTGATAAAAACCCTCCGCCATATACAGGGATAGCCCAGGCAAACCGATTGTCTACTCCCATAACGGTACTTGTTATTGTTCCTCCCCAGCTAGAGCCCATAATACCAATTTTATTGGCATTCACCTCAGGGAAGGAAGCAATAAGTGAATGTCCTTTTAGTACTTGAGCAATAGCATGATAGTACCATTGATCTTCAATAGGTAATTTATAATCATCCCAAACACCAATACGTACTGGCCCAGGGTTTGGAGTCTGTGAATTATTAGGATACTGGCCTTCTAGATCCATACTAATAGCAGCATAACCAAGATTATTCCAGTATGTTAACACTTCAGGGAAGGCGGTGCCTCCGCCTCCATGTGCATATACAACAGCTGGCCAACCACCAGCAGGTGGCGTACCAGAAGGTGCAGCGTAATAAGCAAATACTTCTACTTTTTCGCCTAAATAATCAATAGACTCGTACAGCATGCCTGTTACTCCAGTAACAGGTTCAACATTAGATGTTTTCCAATTAGGAACTTGTTGTAATTCGGTAATATTCCAAGGGCCAATGATTGTTTGGGAAAAGCTATTTAACCCAAATAAAAAGAACCCTAATAGAATGATATGTTTATGTAAATTCATAATTTATTTTTTAATTATTTTTCTAGTGAATGTTTCCTGTTTATCAGAAACTTTAATAAAATATAACCCAGAAGATAAATGGCTAAGGTCAATAGACTTCGTTCCATTTTGAATCTCATCAGAAATTACAGTTTTACCTAAGTAATCGATAATTTGCATTTTGGCTGTATTTGAGCTTTTAAAATCAATAGTGATGATATCTGATACGGGGTTTGGATAAACCAAGAATTTAGTTTCTATATCTGTATTATTGCTTATTGATAATGTTTCTTTTTTAGAGGCGCTTTTTTGCTGACTACTGTTGCTACCAAAAACTTGTACTTCAGCTAAGTTTAGGGTGGATGTAAGGTTCGATTGAACTCTAATAACCTGTCCTATTGCTCCACCAGCATCTATTGTTACAGAAGGGTTAGGCTCATTAGTAATTGTTTGTGAAAAAGAGGTAGCACCGCTACTATTAATAATAGATACTGTAAAATCAGATAATCTACTTGTACAACAAGCATCCGTTCTATTATAAACATTGATATCATCAATGCTATAGTTGTTATCAAGTTCTACTTCCCACCATGGATTAGGTCCTTGTGAAGCTGTTACTGATCCTGAAGTAAATATTCCATTCGTATTGTTATCTATCGCACGAGAAGCAGCTGCACCGCCTAATGTTGTAGATTGCGTTGCAGTACCGTCTAAGGCAAGATTTACGTTTCCATATACTTGTACTTCAGCTAAATTTAAGGTGGTTGTAAGGTTCGATTGAACTCTAATGGTGTTTCCAAGAGCTCCACCAGCATCTATTGTTACAGAAAGGTTAGGTGTAGCAGTGATTGTTTGTGAAAAAGTTGTAGTCCCAGCACTATTAATCACAGACACTGTAAAATTGGCTAATCGACTGGTACAACAGGTATCAGTTCGGTTAAATATATTGATATCACTAATATTATAACTACCATCAAGTTCTACTTCCCACCATGCATCAGGCCCCTGTGAAGCTGTTACTGATCCCGAATTAAAGAGTCCATTTGTATTATCATCTATCGCACGAGAAGCAGCTGCACCGCTTAATGTTGTAGATTGCGTAGCTGTACCGTTTAAGGCAAGGTTTATAGCTTCTCCAGGAGTTACAGTAATCTCTGATTTTTTTACCCAAATTTTATTTTTATACGCCTCTGTAATTACAAATTTAGATTCATCCAGAATAATATCGTCTAACAATACAAATGAATTATCTGTAGACATGTTTGTGGTATAGCCATATCCTAAAAGACGGATGTACTTAATATCACTTGCGTGTACTCTATACAAAATGCGGTTCTCATATAAATCGAATTTTGCGTCTGTAGGCTCATATGGGTTTTCAAGAGGTACAGTTTCCACGTTGTAGTATAAATCTGGCGAGATGTATTGTTTGCCAGTGGCTGTGTTTTCCATTAAGAATATTGGAACTGTATTTTCAATAGGGTTCGTAAATAATTCAAAATCTGTAGAAGTCGCTTGTTCAAAATCAGTTGCAGAAATTGTTGACACCGGTGTTTCTTCTGGTGTGGCTTCTATAAAACCATAATCTACGAATGGCACTAAGATGTTCGACTTCGCTTGTACAAAATCGCGTGTTCCGTTTATGTAGTACGTTCTATAGTAAAATGTTTCCCCTTTCTTTACGTTCAATTTTGGAATAAGGGTAAACAGCGTATAGTCACGTGGGTTTGTATCGCCCCCAACCTGAGCAAGTCTCATGTAGACATTGCTTAAACCATGAGCACTTAACTCATTTGTTTTGATTTCATTTCCAAAAACAAGACCTAAAGATGGAGCTGTAGCATTTAACGTGTCTGAAGCCCATAACATATAACCACCTGTTTCATCGATATCAATTGCCAGCGCACCAACAGCAGTAGCCGTACTAGCATAGTTAATTGCAATTGAACCATCAGGAGAGGATAGGTATTTACCACGTAGAGCCGATGATCTTACACCTCCCCAGGGAGCATTAATGTGGTTAATTGTTACATCGCCAAAGTTTTGAATAACATACGTTACTTCCAATATACCTTCACCAATTTCTTTGTATTTGGTGGTGTATAAAATTTCGGATTTATACAGAGATGGGATATGAGCTTGTGTTCCCCAGTTCGTTACGTAATATGCTTTTTCAACTTCGTCATAGTAGGAAGCCATTAGAGGACTATAGTATGCTTGTTCAACTCCATCGTAATTATAAGCTCCAGCGCCATGTACAAAATAAAATCCAGAGCTAAAGTCTCTATTACTAAGCGTTGTATTTGCACATACTGGCTGCCACACTTCATCCATCCATGTAGATCTTACAATAGACTGAGGAGGAATTCCTTCGCCATAAGCACTTTTGAACGAATACATTTGACCGCCTTTTCCAATTCGTAGTTCCCACGAATTGGCAGCTGTAGCAGCAGAATGTTGTAATTTGGCTAAATACACATGTTCTTCGTCTGCAGCGGTAGGGTCTATCCAATAACTGTTAGATGGAGAATACGCAGTGGTAAAACTTGTTGTACCACTTTGCTGAAACAGATTGCCGTAGTCGACTTTTGGCACATGAGTGTAAAACGACTTATCGACAGCCGTATTAGGCATAATATCCAATAAATTTGCTTGAGCCAACGTTTTATATGGACCAATTAGAATTATTGCTATTATGGTAATCAATATTTGCTTTTTGAACATAACTTATCTTTTTTATTTTTTAGACATCATAATAATTAGATTGTAAAATATATAAGAAGTAGTTCCCTTGATCTAAAAATTCACTACTTACTTGTTGAATATCAGACACTATAGGCATAATGGTGTTGTTTTTTTTATTTGTGAAAGAAGTTTGCTTTCAATAAAAGCTTTTGGTAATGAATTAAATTTTTTCATAAAATTGTTAATTAGTTTGCTATTAGTTTTAAATCACACAATAAATTTTGAGAGTGGTGGTTATATATGGTTATATGTGATTTTTGTAAATAACTGAATTTTTGTAGGAATTTAGTGTCTCTAATCGATTTTTGTTTTGCTTGTTTCCTTCGTGTATAGTGTTGATTATCTGAGTGTAATGTAGTGTCTGCCTGAGGCGTGACGTTTTTTGTGAGCTTATAAGTTTTATATTCAACTTATGGCAAAAAAGTATGACAATGAATTTAAAGTTATGATCATAGAACTATTAAATTCTAGTATTAAAACCAAATAAGTTATGATTATGGCTTAAGCCTAAGTATGGTTGGGCGTTGGAAACGGGAATAGAAGTTAAAATCTGGAGATTTTTCAAAAAAGAAAGAAATATATCTTGAAACTCAAGAACTCAAAGTGCTAAAAAAGGAATTTGTATATCCGTAATTACCCCTAATGACAAATAATACTGTTATATTTAAAGAGAATTAATAATAGTTAAAGATGGATATATTCTCATTTGGAGTTCATTTTACAGACGAAGAAAGTTGTCGATTACATTTTAAGGCTCAGCGAGATACGGAAGGCGTTATTTGTCATCGTTGTCAAAGTACAGATCATTACTGGTTACAGAACAAATGGAGTTATCAATGTAAAAACTGTAAAGCAAGGATTTCCTTGCGTAGTGGTACAATAATGGAAAGTTCTAAACTGTCATTTATGATCTGGTACAAAACTATATTTCTATTAAGCACCACAAAGAAAGGGTTCTCTAGTAAAGAAATCCAACGCCAATTAGGTTTAAAACGCTATGAGCCTGTTTGGGCAATGGTTAATAAACTCCGAAAAGCTATGGGAGATTGAGATGATCGTTATACTTTAGAAGGCATGATTGAGGCAGGTGAAGGCTATTTTACAATTGAGGCTTCTGCCCATGATCATAAAACTCAAAAAGCAGGTCGTGGCAGTAAAACAAAATCTAATGTTATGATAATGGCAGAGAGTACTGTTTTAGAAGATATTACAACTGGAAAAGTTGATCGCCAATGTAGATACTTTAAAGCAAAAGTCCTTACCGACCATAAAATGGGAGGTACAGATCAAACGCTACAAGAGGCAATAGAAAATGAAGAATCCATTATGTTTACAGATAAAAGTACGTCATACGTGAATATTGCTGATTATGTCGATATTCATATAAGTGAGAAATCAACAGAGCAAACCACCAAAGAAACATTGAAATGGGTGTATATAGCTATTAGCAATGCCAAACGAAATTTTGTTGGAACCTATCATAAAATCAAAGCTAAATACCTTCAACTATACTTAAATGAATTTGTTTATAAACTTAATAGAAGGTATTTTAAAGACAAAATATTTGATAGACTAGTCATAGCAAGCATTACAGCTGGTTGATATTAAACGAATATACAAAAAATTAATGAGTTTTTACTTGTTTTTTACCACAGTACTTTGTTGGCCACAGGCTCTTCTCAGTTAATAATCTTGAATTAGTACTTCAGTTGGAATATGAAGTGTAGTATTTAGTTTTCTAATCATATCTAAAGTCAGTTTACGTTTTTTATTTAAAATCTCACTAACTCTACTTTTAAATCCGACAACTTCTGCCAAGTCTTTTTGTTTCATTCCCATTTGCTCCATTCAGAATTTAATAGCCTCAATTGGATCAGGCATTCCAATTGGGAAATTTTCGTTTTCAAATCGGTCAATTAATATAGAAAGTATTTCAAGTTCGTCTCCTTGTTCAGTTCCTATTTTTGAATCAAAAATGTCCTCAAGTCTTTCGAGTGCTTTTTGATAATCTTTTTAGTTTCTAATAGGTGCAATGTTCATAATCAGTTATTATTTGCGTCAATTTTGTCATATTCAGCGTGAGTTCCAATAAACCTTATCCAAAATGTTTGAAATTCGAAATTGAACTTCACAATTAATCGATAATTATTTCCTTTAATATTGTTGACAATTCGATTGTCCTTTAAAATACTTGCGCTAGGATAATCCCTTTTTAATTCGTTAATATTATTCAATTCGGATTTTTCGGTTTCCCTGTACCACGATTTTAATTGTTCCTCACAATCAGCGTGCTTTTCCCAAAAATCTCGTAAAGTTCGTTTTGCGATTACTGTCTTATCCTGAAATATGGCTACAGGTTAAAATTGAATTAAGCTGATAATTTATATACCATATTGGGTGTTTTATAATCTAAAGATAAATGTAATCTTACTTCATTGTATAAATCAATTGC
>NZ_JAWQUN010000032.1:0-32843 GCF_033447105.1 Formosa sejongensis | reverse complement strand
GCTAAGGTTGGGGCTTTCTGTAATTTCATAACCTAAAAATAAGACTTGAGAACTTAATTTACAAACAGTTATTCAATATAATAATAGATTCAATTGATTTGACCTTGCAACGGTCTTAAATTAATTAACTTTCAATTAAACGATTCACAACATTAAGATAACGTACTGTTTATAAAATCTAGCTACTTTTACTTTTATCTAAGTGCGTTGCGTTGTATCGTTTAACGTTTTAGTGACACCTATGTAGCCAACCCTTTGGGAACATAACTCTAAATGAAAATGGATATAGAAAAAGACGTTCATAACATCATTAATTATTCGCATAAGTATGCAAAAAATATGCTCAATACCGAAAAGGAATATTATCCTTTTGGAGCAAAAATAGATAACAATGGAGATTTAATAGCAGTTGGATATCATGACAATGAAACAGAATGTCCTGAAAACAAAAAAGCGATTGAAGAACTGACTGCCGTTTTTGAGCGAGAACTAAATACTGGAGACATTAAAGCTTATGCACTTACTTATAATGTGCGCTTAAAAACAGATCATTTAAAAGGCAAAGCAACCGCCATTCTGATTGATATTTATCATCGGCATTCTAATAAAATCCCAAAATACTATTTTACCTATTCTTGGAATGAAAACGACGAACTTATTTTTGGTGAAAGTTTCGGAATAAAAAAGAAAAACAAAATATCTACCTCTGCACAATTGGTGCTTCAATAATTTAATTCTTTAGAACATATAAATAACGTTCTTACTCAGAGGTATTTCTTAAAAAACGCTTTTATAAAGTTCTAGTTTGTATTTAATTTAAAAAAGTAATCTGCCCTATTTTGGCTTAAAGCTGAAACACATAATTCATGTTTTCTTATCGTTTTATGCTAATAAAAGTGAAACGATTAAAAAACATCCTACTGTTTATATGTCATTTAATTTAAAGCTTTTATATTAGTCCTCTGAATTTAACAAGAAAAAACATACACTTGTGTTTATTTCCTTGTTAGCAAATATTAAAAAAATAATAAACATGATTAAGTTAAGTAATATAAATACATACACAGAAACCCCTATTCAAATAATTGAGCCTGAGGAAATAGTAGAACATGACGTAGAAAGAGACTTTGGCAAATCAATGTTTTTTGATAATACCCTCATCACACGTCATACCAATAGATTTAAGATCTGGGACGTGACAGATATAACTACAATCAAACTAATTTCGACAACACCGTTAGACTGGGGCGGAGGTCAATTTGAAAAAGAAGGAAATATTCTTTATTTAGCCTATGGAGAAGGGTTTGGTCTTGATCAAATTTTAGTTTACGATATTTCTGATTTAAATAATCCCATCAAAGTAAAGGTCATCGAAGTACCTGAGTTTATCAAGTTTATTGTTGAATCTGGCATTATTTATTTGATTTCAAGTACAGAGAAAGCAGTACTTAAAGTAGCTGAAAATCAGGAAACAACTAAGATCATTGATTTGTCAAATGAAAATCAAACGATGTTCTTTGATACAGAAACTAATATTAGTAAAAGCGGAAAGAACATATTCATTACCTCTAGACATGAAGGTTTTTATGTTTATTCAGAATTAGAGCATAATAAGTATGAATTTATAAGTAAAGATAAGCCTGCAAATGGCTACTTACCTAATGATATGCAATGGCTCGTTCCTGATCAAGAAATGCTATTGATAGGAAATGATAACGTTGTACAATATAATGTAACAAATCTCAATAAGCTTAAAAGGTATAAAGCTGCAAAAATTAAAACGAATGAAATCTATGGCGCTTATGCAAAAAGGAATCAAGAACTCCTAGTGATAGGAAACACTGGAGCAAACGATAAGTTTGTTGTGGCCGTATTATCTCAAAACGAGGACGGTGGCATTACATTATCTCAAAAACCAAAAGTAGAGTGCAAAATAAAGAAACCATCTACTGGAAAAGTAGTAAAAGGCGATCCTGTTGTTGGGTTTCTATTGAAAGATGATTTTTTGCTAATCATTGGAAGAAACAACGGTTTTTTTCTCTTTAAAGCTACTGAATAACATGTGCTAAACATGGTGATAATTAATACGGATTTTGGTGCAGTACTAAAGTTTATTGTGTTTTTATAGCGTCCGCCAAATCTTTTTGATTTGGCTAAATGCTTCATCGGAAATGAATTACTTTTAATTCCCGTACTAACCAAATCCTAAACTTTATAGGCCTTTGATGCATGAGAAAAACAGGATGACTTGCTAATAATATTTACATCTTCAAGTTAGGCTCAAAAAGTATAAATAAACTGATTCCAGGAAAACTAAAAAACAATACTTAAAATTGAATGTCCCAAATAATAATATCCCGATTAAAAAGATTATTGACCTTACTCCTACTGCTTTTAAGTTTCACCACTTTTGCGCAATCGCATGCTAAGAATGATACACTAAACATGAACAGCTTAACCCACAAGACAAAACCGCAATTGATCGCACAGGCAAACACAATTATCGCTTCCAAATACCCCGATTTCACATACGATCTTAAAGCATACGAGATTACCACTTGGGCTAATAGTAAACAGGTAGTTGTTAAATACAGAAGGCTTATTAGATATACTCCTTTGGGAAAACAAGAGGGTTTACTAGGAAGCACTCTAGATTATGATTTTGAAGTTGATTTAACCAACCAAACCACTTCCTTTGATACTTGGGGCATGGATAACTTTTACATCCCTACAGCAGAAGAACAAGTAAAAATTGATTTTGTTATTGAGGCTTTCGGGTTGCCTCACCCACATTTTTACACAAATATTATTGAAGAATCAGAGACGTATCGTATCAACCTAGAAAAAGAATCATCATTCGCGTATTATGTTATCGATAAAACAACAGGCCTAGAATGTGATGGTGCCATACACGGAAATTATGAACCCATGCCTGAAGATCTGTTTGATAATGCACCCAAATTCCCCGATCCTTTAGTTGAAATTAATGACTAAATTAAATACTGTTTTACCACTTAAACCTATGACCAAGTTATTTACGTTACTCTTATTCCTTTTAAGTTTTGGGTCTTTTTCGCAAACAAATACTATGAATAATACAAAACCAAACCACTCAAAAATTGAATTCATAGCGCAAGCAGATAGTATTATCAATACTAAATACCCTGATTTTACATTTAATCCGCAGGAATATGAAATTACTGTTTGGTTTAACACCGAAATGACCTTGGTAAAATACCGACGCATCATCAAGTTTACCCCATTAGACAAAAAAGAGGCTCGTTTAAAATATAATCTGGAAGTAAATCTAACGACTCAAGCGGTTTCACCTTTTGATACCTGGGGTATGGACCGTTTTTATATTCCTACAGAACAAGAACAAGCACAAATAGATTTTGTAATCACGTCCTTTGGTCGCTCCCGATTTGGTTTTAACAATACCATTATTGAGGATACTGATATGTATCGTGTTACAGTAGATAATGATGTGGCTTTCGGGAAATACTTTTTAGACAAAACCACAGGTAAAGAAAGTATGGGATCTATAGAAGGCAGTTATGCTCCTATGCCAGACTTACCAACATTTCAGGAACTTCCTGATCCTTTAGTTGAAATTACAAAATAAGAGGTGTTGATTTCATTTTACGAATCGCTTTTATTCGAACTCGCTTTTTAATAAAAAATGAAACCGTTCAGGTAGAGTTTCTTTTAATTCTGTAGGGCCTTTAATTCTTAGATCTTTCATAGCAATTATGCTCTCTGGTAAGCTGATTTCAGTTGATGACACTCCAAGAATACGTAAATTGGTTAAGACGTTGATGCCTTCGGGAATTTCATTAATTCCACTATATCTTATATTGAGGTGCGTTAATCCTTTCACTTCTAAAACTTCAAGAGGAAATTTTCTTAAATCATTAGAAGACACAATAAGGGCTTTCAGGTGTTTTAATTCCTTAATTTCTGGTGGCAACGCTTGCAAGTCATTTCCATCAAGATCAAGTACTTCTAGTTTTTTAAGCGCTAAAATCCCTTCAGGAAAAATATTTAATTTACCCGTGATTTTAAGATATGTTAAGTTAGTAAAACGTGTTATTTCAGGATACCAACCTTTAACTTCTAATTGGGTGGTGCCTTCTATATCCATCAAATCAACCTGCAAGGATAATGGAAGACTCTCAAAGCGTGCTTCATCAATACCTTCGGGCAGACTGGACTTAATACAGTCTAATGCAGCACAAGGCCGCACAACATAAACACCGCCACCAACACGCTGGTAATGTCCAAAATTCTGTAACGATTCAATAAAAACCAAAGCGTTATCCATGCGTGATTCCGAAGGTATTTTAAAAACACGTACCCCTAGGTTATATACCGAACGGTAATCATACTTCGTAACATCTGGAATTTTAAAATGAATGGTTTCCTTTCCTATCTTATAGTCCATATAAGCAATACCTTCTCCTGTACCAGGTACAAATATGGGAATACCCTTAATTTCTGCAATCCCTTGCCAGCCTGTAGACGATAATTTTTGATAACTCGCCATTTTTAAACCATCGTGATTGGCACCTTTACGAAACATATACGCATTAGGGTCGTTGGTTTCTAAATACATGCTTTTTACTAAAGGTGGAGATTGCGGATACGGATTATCTTTTTTTCTATCCGCATCATAATAATCAAATATCAATGAATAGGTATAACTATCTACCCCTGTTTTTTCATCTTCTTTTAATTTACCATAGATGTTAGAACTATGAACAGGATCAAGTAAAATGTGCCAATCTTGATTCATTTTAAAAACAACACCACCACCAATACTATCATCAAACTTTGTACGCAAATTAACAAACTCTGTATAGTCTGCTTGTGCATATAGTTCGCGAAATTTATCGATAAACTGTATGCGGCTCATCTTAATGTCTTTATTGTACACTTCTGTATAGGAAATCTTAGTGGTATCTCCAGATTCAAGCCAATTGATATAAAACTCTGGGGTAAAGAACATACCCGAGTACACCGAATAATTAAAATGCGTATCGAAACGTTGCAGTTCTTGCCCCTTTTTATCCAATAACACGTGGCTTTTCACTTCCACAGGATGTGGGGGCGCATAGGCATCATACCTTCTAAATTCAACAGGTTCTAACCGGCTATAAACCAAATATTGCTCACGTTCTGGTAAGAAGAGATAAGCAGGACCATAGGCTTTTCCTCGCATGACTGGGGCGAGTTGGTATGTTGGTGCTTCCGTTTGATTGGCTTTATCTGAATGACTATAAATATCGTTTCGAAACAAGTATTTATAGGTCTCTAAATCCTTTAAATCAGATTTTTTAAACACCTGAAAAGCAGTTAGCATCAATCCCATTACCCCTCCTATTATGTAGTAAATCATTTTATTATTTCTTAAAATTAAGAATATGCTATGCATTCAAAAGTGCTTTAAATCCGTACTGTTTATAAACACAAACATACGTAAATATCACTTATACATTTCTTTTTTTTTGTAGTTGACTGAAACAGAGTCATCAACAATAGTAGACCAAAAATAACAGATTTTTAGTGCTCTAATTTTTGCCAAAAAAAGAAGCTTCATTATGACATTTAATAAAATTTACCTTTTCTTCGTGGATCTCAAATCTTACTAACCAACTTAATAGAAAATGGAGAACACGAACACGTACTGGGTATTATATCCTAATAATAGCGTAAAGGATTTACTTTACATATCAGATATTCCAGAAAACATTGCACTAAGCGACTGGATATCAGGAAAGAAAATAGACATACCAGAAGATGAAAGAATCCAGATACCAACTAAAAGTGTCATTGGAGAACGTCGAGGTGATATGGTACTTGGAGACTTACCTCTTTTCCATAGAGATTTCATTGGCTTCTTAAAGGAGTTTGGAATAGATAACATCCAATCTCAAGCGGTTGATTTAATAAATGATGAAAAGGAAGTTACTGATTTTAAATATTTGTTGCTGAATATTCTCGATGTCATACCATGCGTTAAAGCATACGACCTAGAGAATCCTCCATTCGCTGGGCCAGAACGATTCGAAATAGATGCCGATAAAACGAATGGACTTCATATTTTTCGTTTAGCAGAAAATCCAGAACTCATTATTATTAGTAAAGAACTACTAGTATTTTTAAAAGAAAAGGAAACTGTAGACATTATAGCCAAAGTAACTACTAAATATTTAAAATCTGAGAACCTATCAATTGAAGCATTAAAAAACACCAAAGAATTAATCAGTTACGTAAAAAAACTAAGGTATAAACGAGAATTTGATGAGGAACTGGTGCTCTCGCTTTTATCCAATGGCGCTGATGTCAACTTTTATAATCCAGGAGACTGGACATCCAAACCAGCAATCGTACTGGCACAAAACATCTCGAATGACACGAACCGAAGAAACATGATAGAACTTCTCTTTAAATGGGGCGTGGATGTAAACAGGGAATTTCAATATGGACATCTTATTAAAGAAGCCGCGAATGATGGCGATATTGAAGGTGTCAAATTCTATCTAGAGCACGGTGCTGTTGAAGGCTTTGAGGATGCGCTTACAGAGGCCATTGAAAAAGATCATATCGATATTATAAAACTCTTGGTAGAGAAAGGAGCTGATATAAACAACCCGCCAGCATTAAAAAGCTGTTGTGAAGCTTACCGATGTAACTATAAGAAAAATAGTGAAAAAGCGATACCAGGACCTATTCCAGGAATAGAAACTGCTAAATATCTAATTTCGAAAGGGGCAGACGTTAATAATTCTGAGTCGTTCAGTTCTGCTGTTGTACACGATTTTAAGGAATTAGTAATACTACTTTTTGAAAACGGAAAAACCATTTTAGAGACTGAGCAAGGTATGCTATCACAAGCTAAATCTGCTAAAATGATCCACTTGCTTGTTAAATTAGGATATGACCCTCTAGAATTAAATGAAAAGGATCAATCAACCTATCTAATGGACTCTATATTTTGGGGAAAAAAACAACTATTCAAAGCTTTTCTAAAATATGACATAGACTTGTATGCCACGGATAAGGAAGGTAAAACAGCTTTTCATTATGGAGTAAGAAGTGAAAATAAGAAGATTGTTGCGTATCTACTCTCCATTTATGACTTAGAACGCGTTAATAAAATATTGCCTGTATTAGGTATTGCAGATAACCCCGCTATTGATGCTTTGTTGAAAGAAAAACTAGGGATAGTTACTGTTGCAACAGAAGTAAGTGGCGATGTATATCCCACAGACTTTAGCAATCCTGAGTTCAAGAACTTGAAGGCACTACAAAGTAAACTGAGTACCGAAATTGCTGCTACAAACCAAGAACTGTATAAATCTCTTGCCGAAATTGGTCGCATCACTTCAAAAGCACTTTTAAACAATCTTTACAAAGAGATGGAGGAAAACCTTTCAAATTGGACAGCTATTGAAGTACCCCAGTGCATTGTTTTAGAATATCCGGGAACGGTTACAGATCCTTTTGATGGATCAGCGATGTTTTATGGTTATGAAACGTGCTCAAAAAGTGAAGAAGAAGTGTATAACCTAGAAAACCCTGTAGATAGTTTGGATGAGGGGGCATTGGGCAGTGAATACCTTTTTGATGAAATTGACGACTTTTTAGAAGAGTTCCCTAATCAATCCACAGAGATATGCGATTATTACAAATATCACGCTTTTATACAACTGCATGCTATTTTTGATAAACTTGAAAAAGCAGGTAAGTTCAAGGTGGACAAACCAACGCTGATTTTCGGAAGAGCGCATGATGAAGATCCTGTGCTTATCTATAAGATTGGTTAAATTTGCAGGCAGAATTGATTGTATATTTTGGTCATTCTGATAAGTATCTGACAGACAATATATAGTGAGGAGCATTCACTAAAATTATAATGACAACAAACCTGAGTTTCTTAAATAGAAGATAATAGATATGGGATTATTTGATAAAATACGTGGCGAATTCGTTGACATCATCGAATGGTTGGATGATTCGAACGACACTATGGTCTATCGATTTGATCGATACCAAAACGAAATTAAGAATGGCGCTAAGCTGACTGTTCGAGAAGGGCAAATAGCTGTTTTCATCAACGAAGGACAGATTGCAGACGTGTTTGCACCAGGGATGCACGAGCTAGCAACGGCAAACCTACCTATCCTCTCTACTTTACAAGGATGGAAACACGGTTTCAACAGTCCGTTCAAAGCGGAGTTTTACTTCATCAGCACTAGAAATATTACTGCTCAAAAATGGGGAACTAAGAGCCCTATTACTTTGAGTGATCAACGATTCGGAATGTTAGAAATCCGTGCGTTTGGCACCTATGTAATTCGTGTCAACGATGCACCTCTTTTCATCAAAGAGATCGTAGGGACAGATGGTCATTTCACGACTGATGAGATTTATATATAAAACCTCAGTTAGGTGGAAGACCGTCACCAAAATGGAGAATATTTCAGAATAAAATTCGATAGAACGAGAATAATAAAACAATCAAATTAAAAATGGATAAACAACCAGTAATGTTCTCGGGTAGAGGTTCGAGACTTGAAGAAGATTTGCTTTCTTTAACTTTAGATGTAACTCATGTCTCTCTAGATGAGTTTTTTGAGCCAAATATTGACTTCTTAAAAGATTGTGTCGATATAGAAGAGATTAAGATATATGCACAATCTAAAAGTCATCATAAGCCTTATCACGATGATTTCACTTTAGACATCTCTGTGATCAGCAATTTTCCGAAGCTAAAAAGCTTGACAATTACTCGCTGCCCTGTACTCGACACGACGCCGTTAGAACAAACGACTCAATTGGAAGAAATATTCTTTGCGGGTGTTAATATTGAGAATCTTGACTTTCTCAATGGGTATAGCGACTTAGTCTATCTTTCGATTTATAATAGTCATGTTAATAATATTGACGTTTTGGCTAAGTGTAAAAATTTAGAATCTATAACTGTAGCTGAGTCTAAAATCACTTCTATTGAGTCTTTATCTAACCTTACAGAATTAAGAATTCTAGACCTTTCGAAAAATCAGATCAGTGACTTTTCTCCAATATATGGTTTGACCAAAATGGAACGTCTTGATATTAAGGGAAACATCTCTACGTTATACCACGAGATCCCTTATGTAGCTCAGTTGGAAAGTAAAGATTTCGTCATAAGAAATTTTACCGATGAGCAATTAGACCATTGGAAACAAATTTTTAGAGGGTGGGCTGTTGAAGGCAAATTACTCGATGCGGTAGACATCATTGCCAAGCGCCTAGTTGAAATCACCGAAAAAGAGAACGAATTCATTTTTGCTTTTGAATCTGATGATATGGATGATCAGCTTCTTAACGTATCATTTTCGAAAGAGACTCTAGATAATCCAAAAGAGATAAACGAGAAAATCCCTGATAGTGCAAGTCAGGTGTCAAAAATCACCACGGAGATATTTATCTACTTCGATGACTATCCTGAGGCTCTAAAATTTGACTTGAAAGAGGTTAAAGCAAAGGATAACCTATTAACATTTGCTTCCATTGGTACTCATGGCCATAAAGTATCATGGGATACTAATAGTCCTGTAGGCGACAATGATTTTTCCATAGTTCGAAAAGGTCAAATGAATATGGAAGCTGTAGAAGCAAACACATTGGGTCAAGTGATCATTGGCGTATTATTCATGAATATTAGTTCAGATGCATACGTAGAAGGGCTTTTAGACTAGAAAATCCTCAACTAAAATTTCCAAAGCCAGAATCAAATAATATCGAAGGCAGCCTACTCAGTCCTTGTAATTAACGACCCTATGAAAAACATCATTCTATCACTATTAATAATCTTATCTATCAGCTGTTCTGATCAAGAAAAAACGGACTTAGAACTATTAGAAAATGACAAAACTGCATTGAAAGAAAAGCTTGATTCTTACAAAGTCACTTCCTACAAATTTGCTAAAATTCTAATTAGAGCATCTGCCGAAAAAGATAGCATTTCACCTGAGTTCATGTCCTTTAAAGCTGATATTGATAGAGTTTTTAAAACCGTAGCAAAATATGATGTTGAAAACTCAGAAAATTTATCATTACTCGATTATATCTCTATATATCGTGATTATAAAAACATGGAAGATTTTATAATGAAAACGGACGAAGATATTTTTCCAACATTAACAGACGCTTTTAATGTTACTTACGGAGATTCTATTAGTCAGCAAAAAGAGTACGCTACAGGAAAGGAGAAAGCATATATCCAAAATATAGAGCATGCCGTATTAAGTGCTATTGTAATATTAAGTAAAGATTTAGGTAAAGAAGTATCTCTTTATGAATGTGTAAAAACCAATCCCGAATTACTTCCGGATTCTGAAATTAAAACGTTGTTACAATTCTTCAGAGGGTTTTTGTTTTTTGAAAAAGGCCTTTACTATTTATCAGAAGATGAATTAGCAAGGAATATAAATTGGTTGAATGAAAATAAGAATATCGATTTAGCATATACCAGATCTATGTTTCAGTGGGGAAATCTTGACAATAAAAAAACGCACATCGCATTTCATTCTTTAAATCATCTTTTCAGAGGTTTTGACAGATTGATGATGGAAAGACAGATTGATGAAGAGCGTGCGTTAAAAGATTTTGAGATTTTTTTAAAAGACAGCAAAGAAATTGGTTTAGACAATGAAATAATTTGGTCTGTAGAAACCTTCTTATATTTAAAAAATGAAGAAAATGAAAAAGCTATAGTTTCTTTACAAAAGCTAAAAACGAGTAAACTACTTTCTAAAGACGACAAAGAGCGGATAGATGAATCTATAGTTTATGTGAATAACAGAAAACCTGGGGAAGTATTAAATGGGGTTTATGACAAATATTTTTTAAGCGAAATTGCGGTAAAGTACATGTTCTCAGTTTTATCTAAAGTGGATTGGGAACAAGTAATGAAAGAACAAAACGTGCCTCATACTGAAGAGATGTTTAAATCCATTAACAACACAACAGAATTTCTACAAAACTTAGAGAAATACTCTAGTGCAGAACAGCTAAAAGAGACTGGAACATCCATCTGGAACAAAACAAAGGGGTTAGTAGAATAATAACTGTAATTATGTTGAGATATATCATTAAAAAAAATGCCAAATACGGTTTGATTGATAAAAAAAATGGCCAAGAGATCATCAATCCTGAGTTCAAGAACTTGAAGGCACTACAAAGTAAACTGAGTACCGAAATTGCTGCTACAAACCAAGAACTGTATAAATCTCTTGCCGAAATTGATCGCATCACTTCAAAAGCACTTTTAAACAATCTTTACAAAGAGATGGAGGAAAACCTTTCAAATTGGACAGCTATTGAAGTACCCCAGTGCATTGTTTTAGAATATCCGGGAACGGTTACAGATCCTTTTGATGGCGCAGCGATGTTCTATGGTTATGAAACGTGCTCAAAAAGTGAAGAAGAAGTGTATAACCTAGAAAACCCTGTAGATAGTTTGGATGAGGGGGCATTGGGCAGTGAATACCTTTTTGATGAAATTGACGACTTTTTAGAAGAGTTCCCTAATCAATCCACAGAGATATGCGATTATTATAAATATCACGCTTTTATACAACTGCATGCTATTTTTGATAAACTTGAAAAGGCAGGTAAGTTTACACAATTTAAGACATCAAAACCTATTCTATTTTTAGGAAGAGGGCATGATGAAGCCCCTGTACTAATTTATAAAACAAAATAATTATGACATTTAATACTATATGCGATAGTGAGTCGCCAAAAGACGCACTCTATGAGTTACTTAAAATTTTAGCGATTGATATAGAAAGTGAAGCTGTTTTAAAGGCTATTATAAAAGGGGCTAAAAATTTTACAATGGAGGATGACACACTTGTCGTGGAAATGATGAGCGGAGAAAACCTATACATCTATCCGCCCGAAGAAGGAAAAATATATGCTAAACAACCACCACGATTTCAGGAGTTGATTTCCGCTTTTAGTGGTCTATCTTACCCAGAAGAGGATGATTTAGGTCTTCACTTTGGAGCATTCGAAGTTGATTCTGAATTCCCAGAGTTAAAGCAAGCCTTTGCACCAATTCAAGAATACGATAACTGGTACTATTACAATAGTGAAAACGAACTTTGCTATATCAGTCATGAAGGTGGTAGTGGAGCACGTGCAAAGTATACTGACACAGGTGTTAACTATCTATATGAACTGGCTCAACTGCTCTTTATTGATCTTGACAAGATCCGTGCATCACTTCCATTTGAGTCGAGCATTAGGCTGGTTAAATCTAAAACGTATATAAGCTTCGACAAGGCAAGAGATACTGTGGCACAAGTCAAGATCTCTCCAGATGGAAAAATACTTTCTATGAGTGGGGACGAACCTGGTTCCGTACAATTGGTAACCTCTACAGGAGAAACGGTACTAGAATACTCTAAAGACTACATGATATTTCCAACCGCATTTTCGTCTTGCGGTTCTTACTTTGCTTTTGGGAGTAGAGATCGTAAAATCACCGTTATTGATATGGCAAGCATGGATGTGAAGTGGGTGTTTTATGGTGACGATGATCGAATTGAACCAGAAGTATTAGCAGATGAGACTATAAAGCTTACTATAGGAGAATCTAGTGGTCACAACAATTGGTTAAAATCACTCACCTTTTCTTTAGACAACAATATCCTATTCTCTGGGAGCAATGGTGTTATTTCAGGACATAATTGCGAAACAGGGACGCTCTTATTCACTAAGACCTACGAAAAGAAAAAACGTTCTTGGGTGAATGTACTCGAAATAATAAATGAAGAGGAGTTACTCATAAGTAGCAAAAAGGTTAAAACTATCATGCCTTCCACTCAAAAAACAGTACACAAGTTTCCAATTTCTGATAATGGTGTACTAAGTGGTACAGTAAGTAAAGACAAGGAGCTTGTTGTTCTTAGTAAAAGTGACACACAGCTTTATAAAAGCAATGGAGAGAGGATACGCAAGATATCAGTTGAGAGAGCATTTGCTGTAGCTATTTCGAGTGACAATAGTATGGTAGCAATGGTGAGAGATGCACCGTGCGTGGATATCGTGAGTATAGAAGGTGAGTTGTTGTGTCGTTTGCCATTAGGTGGTGAACAAAATAGTATGATGAGCGCTTACTCTGTTGAGTTCATCAATAATAAAACACTGCTAGTTGGCTTTACAAGTGGAGTAGTTGAACTTAAAATTGAGGATGTTCTGTAGGTGGTTTGATTGATAAACGTATCTAATGAACAATAAAACAAAATAATTATGCAGATAGAAGAAGATGAAGAGTTGGTTCAAGTGATTCTTGATGGGAATATTCAAGATGTGATGGATGTATATTCATCGAAAGCTTATGGCTGGATAGATAAATGTATTCCTTTACAATCATCAGAAATATGTGATTATTACAAATATCACGCTTTTATGCAACTGCATGCTATTTTTAATAAACTCGAAAAGGCAGGTAAGTTTACACAATTTAATACATTAAAACCTATTCTATTTTTAGGAAGAGGTCATGATGAAGCCCCTGTACTAATTTATAAAACAAAATAATTATGACATTTAATACTATATGCGATAGTGAGTCGCCAAAAGTTGAATTCTATAAGCTACTTAAAATTTTAGCTATAGATATTGAAAGTGAAGCCGTACTAAAATCTATAGTGGAGGGTGCAGAGAATTTTTCTATGGAAGAAGACACGCTTGTTGTAGAGATGATGAGCGGAGATAACCTTTACATCTATCCGCCCGAAGAAGGAAAAACATATGCTAAACAACCACCACGATTTCAGGAGTTGATTTCCGCTTTTAGTGGTCTATCTTACCCAGAAGAGGATGATTTAGGTCTTCACTTTGGAGCATTCGAAGTTGATTCTGAATTCCCAGAGTTAAAGCAAGCCTTTGCACCAATTCAAGAATACGATAACTGGTACTATTACAATAGTGAAAACGAACTTTGCTATATCAGTCATGAAGGTGGTAGTGGAGCACGTGCAAAGTATACTGACACAGGTGTTAACTATCTATATGAACTGGCTCAACTGCTCTTTATTGATCTTGACGAGATACGTGCAGCACTCCCGTTTGAGTCTCATATAAAGCTGGTTAAAACAAAAGAGTATCTAAGCTTTCGAGAGGCAAGAGATACTGTGGCACAAGTCAAGATCTCTCCAGATGGCAATATCTTTTCTATGAGTGGAGACGAACCTGGTTCCGTACAATTGGTAACCTCTACAGGAGAAATGGTACTAGAGTACTCTAAAGACTCCATGATATTTCCAACCGCATTTTCGTCTTGCGGTTCTTACTTTGCTTTTGGGAGTAGAGATCGTAAAATCACCGTTATTGATATGGCAAGCATGGAGGTGAAGTGGGTGTTTTATGGAGACGATGATCGAATTGAACCAGAAGTGTTAGCGGATGAAACCTTGAAGAAAACTGTGGGAGCATCGAGTGGACATAATAGGTGGTTGATATCACTCACCTTTTCTTTAGACAACAATATCCTATTCTCTGGGAGCAATGGTATTATTTCAGGACATAATTGCGAAACAGGGACGCTCTTATTCACTAAGACCTACGAAAAGAAAAAACGTTCTTGGGTGAATGTACTCGAAATAATAAATGAAGAGGAGTTACTCATAAGTAGCAAAGAGGTTAAAACTATCATGCCTTCCACTCAAAAAACAGTACACAAGTTTCCAATTTCTGATAATGGTTTACTAAGTGGTACTGTTAGTAAAGACAAGAAACTTGTTGTACTTAGTCATAGTGACACGCAAGTTTTTAAAAGTAATGGAGAGAAGATACGTAAGATATCAGTTGAGAGAGCCTTTGCTCTAGCTATTTCGAGTGACAATAGTATGGTAGCAATGGTCAGAGATGCACCGTGCGTGGATATCGTAAGTATCGAAGGCGAGTTGTTGTGCCGTTTGCTATTGGGTGGTGAACAAAATAGCGCGTTTTGCTATTCTATTGAATTCATCGATAATAAAACACTATTGGTTGGCTTTACAAGTGGAGTAGTTGAACTTAAAATTGAGGGAGTTCTATAAGAGGTTTGATTGATAAACGTATCTAATAAAAAACAACAAATGCGAGCACATAGAGAATTAGTTCAAGTCATATTAGATGGAAATGCACAAGCTGTTATAGGCGTGTTTTCATCTAGAGCTTATGGCTGGATAGATAAATGTGTTCCTTTACGACCATCAGAAATAGATGAAGTTGTTGAGTCATTGCAATTACCAGAGTCAGACTCGGCAGCCATAACGTACCACACATTAAAAGCTGTGTTAGGTGATATTGATGAACATAAAGAATACAGCGAAGCGTGGGGTGATGCGGAAGGCATTAAAGAACGAATTGAGGAACTATCAAAGGCTATAGAACTTAGTAACGGTTATGAATGGGTTTACCTATATAAGCTAGCAGGCATTGTTGAAGACGGTAACGAAGCCTTTATTTCAAGCGCTAGGAAAAAGACCACTGACCCACAACAATTGGCGTTTCTCAAAACCTTTGAAGATGCTAAAAGATCACAAAAACCAGAGATTATCTTAAATACAAAGGATTTCTCATTTATGAGCCCTTTATTAGATGAAGCTATTACACAGGAATTAGGAATTGATCTTAGATATGGTGCTTCAAACTTTAGCACACCCGAGGAGCGCATGGAAGCAGAAAAGAGCTTTGATGCTTTTGAATATTATGTAAGTAACAGGCCATTTCCTATATGCTTTGGTACGCATCTTATTAATTATGCCATACAAATGGCTGCGCGTTGGGAAAACAAAGCATTTGCAGATAGGGTGCTTCCATTCATCAGTAAAATAATGCCAAGTTTCAAGACTTATACGTCTCTCTCAAGGTTTTACGTCACCTACCCAAACAGAGAAAAACATATTGAAAACTTAAAGTTGGCAACAGAGTATGGAGCAAATGATGATGATTTTGGTTGGGTGAGTTGGGACGATAACCCTTGGAAGGATGATGAAGAATCAATAAAATATCAACCTAAATCGATATTTGATTATCCGTTGGATGAGGATTAAACTATTTATTAAAAAAATATTAGAATGAAACACGAAACAAGAGAGCTCGATAATTATTTTCAAAAAATGATTTCTGCTTTAGCAGAAAGTAGCAATATGTGGATTATAGAGCATCCTGAAATAGTGGAAAGACTTAATATATGGGATTGGCAATCAGATTTAAAAAAAACAGAAAGAAAGGTTTTAGACCTATACATTCAATCAAACTTTAATTTCAACATTGGTACCATAGCTATTAGTTGGGACAGCTACTATAATTTAGGTGCCACTATTTATTTTGCACCTACTAATGAATACCAGGAATGGAAAAGTGAAGATTGGTTGGACTTTGATATTGATTTAAGTGATATAATCAATCCTATATTTTTAGGTATAGAAGATTGGTCGACCGAATTAGGTGATGAATTAGAACTCTTTAGCAACCTGTTTTCAGGAATAATAGCTTATGCATTTATTAATTCCTTTGAAAGTTCAGCTTTTAAAAAACTTAATAAAACGGAACAATATATATTACTAAGTGCTACTTGTGAAGATAGCGAATTCTCACTTATTCATAATGCTGAAGAGCCTGAATCATACGATTTATACTTTCCTATCAATACACCACCTGTAACTGCTTCTGATGGTCATGGCGTCTTATTTGGACAAGCCTATTCTTATGACACAAAACACATTAGTAGCAATCAAACAAGACTTGGTTTTGTGCCTGATTCCATTGGATCTTTCCAACAGGTAGAAGAATTAGATCTTAGCCACGGGTATTTAAAAAACCTTCCGATAACGATTTTTCTATTACCAAAATTAATCACTTTAAACTTAAAGGCTAACAAACTAAAAACGATTAATGTTTGGTTAGATAAGCTTTTAAATTTAACCAACTTAGATATATCAAACAATCTGCTTACAGAATTACCTAACACGCTTTGCTCTTTATCTAAATTGAAGCAATTACATTTAGAATACAATAAATTGATAACAATACCTAAAGGCATGGAGGTAATGAAAACCCTTGAATTTCTTAACCTGAATAGCAATACTCTAGTAGAGTTACCTAAACTACCTGAGAACCTTACTTGGCTAAATTTATATAACAATCAACTAAAAAGTCTTCCAGAATCGTTTAAAAACCTAAAAAATCTTGAAACGTTAGTGCTTTCAAAAAATGCATTTAGTTCTGTTCCTAAAGAAATATTTAAACTCACGTCCTTAAAATCTATAGAATTAGGGGATAACATTATTGAAGATTTGCCAGATGAATTATTGTCTATGCCTAACCTAAAACAAATTAGAGTTTTTCCTAATATATTTTCAATTGAGAAAAGAAAAATACTCCGCGAAAAATATGGTGAAAGGTTATTTGTAGGATATGATACTAGTGAAAGTTCGTTTATGAAGAGGGTATAAATTCAAGTTTTCAAAAACATGAACAGTTATTTTATAAATCTATTCCTGTAAAAATAAATGGAGTCTTTATTTCTTCTTAATAAACCTAAGATTAATAAAGACTCATTTTATTCTATAAACCACTTTTATTCATGATTTAAAACACTCATAAATTCTTCATCGTTAAGGTAAGGAGCAAAGTCTGAATCACCAATAAACTGTTTTGCTTTTTTTCCCAGTGTAGAAGCCCGTTTTGCGGTAATAATTAAATTACTTCTATCTCCCTTACTAGCATAATAGCAGGCCAGATTGTAAAGTAAGGGTGCATATTTACAATCCTCTATGGTAAAATCTTTTACCAAAACGTTTGATAATACTTTTTCTCCAATGGCGTAATCTTTAGTATGAACACTCAATACTATAGCCATACTTGCTGTGATATAATTGTTGCAAGATTTATTTAAATGAGTTACTAGCTTTGCACAAAAATGATTAAAAGTTTTTGTTGCTTTTTCATGTTCTTTTTTAACTATACAATCAGCCATTCGCTGTCCTGTATAGGCTGAAATTTGTCCTGCCCAATTGGGATCTTGACCCTGATTCTTAGCTAGTTTTTCCATAAATTCATTATAGGCTAGCAAATCATCATCAGAGTTATTGATTGTTTTAAAGAGTTTATCTAGCTTTCTTTTAAGGGCTGCATCTACTTTCTTTTGCTTAAGTTCTTCTAGACAGTTTGCTAATTTGTCCATAGCCAACTGGGTTTCTTCAGATTCATATAAAAAAAGATTCGAGTTTGGATAGCGGGTTTCAGGTTCAGACTCGGTCATCCATCTAATGATATTTCTGAAATCATCAATAAGTTGGTTTTTGAGTGTTTCGTTATCTGCTGTTAATTGCTCAATAAAGGCATGTGCTTTTTTTGAATCATTGAGATAAAGTGCAATTATAGCATCCCTATAGTCGTGTACACCACTCTTGGGATCTGTTATTAGCAGATTACAATAGAAGGCTAATGCCTCAAATGTAACTTCTTGGTAAGCTTTGTCACGGATAAGCCTATAACCAAATTCAGAGATATCTTTTAATGGTAATTTTATAGCGTGTCCTTCAGACTTGAGCATTGGTAATTCTAAGAGCGCCTTTTCGTAATTTTCTATTGGACCATCTTGAAGACTATCTACATAATCTTCTTGTAGAAGTTTCTTAATTTTTGTTTTTTCTAATTTCTTAAGAAACTTATCAAGTTCAGGAACTACTAAACTGGCGTCGTTGCCAAAATTTTCTGGTTCAGAGGTTTCATCGTTCAATTCAAAAAGTAAGCAAGGACTCCAGTCATGATTGTTTGCAAAAAAGTAAAAAGGTTTTTCAATTTTCAGTTTATTAAACGCATCACTCTGTACAACAGCAGACATAGCAAGGTGCATGGCGTAGAACATACGTGCTGTAAAAAGGTTGATAAAATCATCTATTAGCGCGTGTTCTCCACCTTCACAGTCAATATAGGTAAAGAGTGGAAAACAAGCATCAGCCACATTAAATCCGCCACAATCACTAAACTCATTTTTACCAAACTGTAAACCACCATCAAAATCATCTCTAACCCGAGCTGTTTTATCTGATTTGAAACCTTTAAGATTAGGCAATTTCTTGAAACTGCTGTAACCATAACCTAGCGCATAGGGTGCCTCATCACCATCATAATACCACTCAAAACCTGCAGCTTGAATAACAACGGTGTCATTATTCCATCTAAACGATTTTTGTAGGGTGTTAATCATATAATTAACAACATTATCTAGTGGTTGATTATCGTAGTATTCCAAAAGAGGTTCTAACTTTTTTGGCACTTTGATAAAGGCTTTTCTCGCTAATGTCATTCTTGACAAAAGCTCTTTTTTAATGATATTATTCATATTGTAATATGTCTTATGTGATATATTTCTCTATTATTAATTTCTGTTTTGATGGTATTAATTTACTCATAAAAAGTACCAATTTAACCAGCGGTTTACTCATAATTCAATTTTTAAAACGCCTTTTTAGATGCTAATTTTCGCTAATTTCGGCACCAGCATACGTATGGTTTTTATCCTTATAAACCCAGCTATCTTTCTCTATAGCTCCAAAAGTTTCCAAATCGACACCTTCCATTTTAACGCCCCAGTGATAGACGTGGTTTTTGTCCCGAGCATATTGATCGTAGTCATAAAGCGCAAAGGTTGCTAAATCCACACCGGCAATTTTCTTACCGTCATAGTAAACGTTTTGGTCGTCTTTTGCATAGGCTTTAGTAGCGCTTTCTAAGACCATGAAATGCGTTCTGTTGGCATCTTCCATCAATACGCCTTCGTAAATCACGCTATTGTCGAATAGAAGATAGTCCTTATGTAAAAAGGCTATATTATCTAAAGACTCATAACTGAATTTTTTGAGTTGGCTTGGGTCTCCTCCATCGTTCGTCCTCAAGTAATCGTAGATAAAATGTGCATCTGCCACGTATCTTTCATTAAGCATTTTGAATGTTAGAGGATCTATCTCACAGGGTATGATGTCAAAAGAACTTCTTTTATAAACCCTATGGTTGTCTTTGCAGAAATACTCGTTGATGGGTGTGAAAGTCTCATAGTGGACGTCTATCATTTTATAGCCATAAAACCAGTTTTTAGCATCGGTTCCCCACTCCCAATCTTCAGATTCTTTGTAGGTTTCAGGATCTGCACCTTCAAGAACAAACAACTTTTTATCGGTTTTTAAGGTGCTTTGAATCGAATAAGCCATATTTTCAATAGGGATATATACATGGTCTTTATCAAACCCTAATCTATCTGAAGTTCTAAAGGAATGGATATCGACTTCGTCATCAATAATATATTGACAAAAGAAAATATGGTCCTTGTCTTTAGCAAAATCGCTAGACAAAGGCATAAAAGATTTCACATCTGCATCTAAAGTTTGATTTCCTAATTCGAACCAATTGCCCATGGGACTATATCGAATCTCTTTTCCCGATTTACCATAGTAGTAATTATTTGAAATTTCTTTGTTGACTGCTCCGGAAAAAGGACTACAGGCTTGCCCAATAAAAGAGGCAATTGCTAACAGGACGAACCCGACAGGAGACGCCTTCGATTTGGTTATTTTTTTAATAATTATATTTAGTATCATAACGGCTAGAAATGCAGTTAAGTAAGGGTGGTTATAGAAAAATTGCATGTCACGAATATATGTAATTTATTCAAAAGTTACCCTCTGATGGCTGTTTCATTGATAGCGTTAATTTTCCGAATGGTGATGGGAAATAAATGTTGTATTGAGACCAACGATCCTCTATGCAGAGCCATAAAAGTATTTGGTTGGTATCATTTTGATCTTAGCGTCAAAAACAAAAATTTGTATTCTAGAATTCCAATTTTGCAGTTATGGCATTATCATTAGTTCCCCGAAGTAGAACTCCGAGGCATTCTATCCGATTTATATTTGTTAAGTACATCATAAATTTTATACACAAAAACACATTTCAAAAGCTGTTTAGATAGAAAATTAGTATTTTTGGTTCCTTCAAAAAGATGTTGTGTGTTTGCACGTTTTTATTTTCCTTCGGAAAACACTCACACTCTAATCTGTAACATTACTTATCAACGTATATTCAATTATATCCTGTAGTCCAACTTCAGGTCGACATATTCACTATAAAACAGAATACCTCATGAGAAACAGTTTAGTAATTAGTATAATTTCAATTTTCACTTTAATTTCCTGTAAAAACGAGTCAAAGCATAGTATTAAAGAGACACAACCGACTCAACAGGAAGACATTTTTGAGTTTCAAAACAAAGGTCATGAGTTCGTTTATAACATGACACAAAAAGTAGGGGATTACAGTAAACTTATCGACAAAAAAGATGTCGTTTACACCTACACTTACCAAACACCAGACGGTAAATCTGATTCTTCTACAGAAAAGTACATCTTTAACGAAGAGTTATCTTATGGGTTATATAATAAGCATGAGCGCACACTACCAAACTTAGAAGGTGAAATTGAACAAGGTTACGATGGTAGCGAATTCTGGTTAAAAAATAAGGGCGAAATAGTTACCGATACGACGGCTTTAAAACAGGTAGCTTTTAATAGACCTACTAATTTTTATTGGTTTACCATGAACCAAAAACTATTAGATCCAGGCTTAAATTACGAATACATTAAAACACAAACCATAGGAGATAACGACTATGATGTTGTTAAAGTAACATTTGAATCTAAGGATAATAAACCTAAAGATATTTATCAAGTATACATTAATAAAGAGACCCAATTAATCGATCAGTTTCTATTTACAGTAATGGAATTTGGGAAATCGGACCCGCTTTTAATGGAATTAAAATATGAAGATATCGATGGTATACTTATGCCTACAGAACGCAGATATAAAGGTTCTAATTGGGATGCCGAAGTAACCGATGCGCCTTGGGTACAAGTAACCTGGACGGATATTAAATTTGACAATGATTTAAAAAAATCAGACTTTAAAAAATAAAACGGATTACAATAAGAAATCTATTAAGGGATTAAATGCCATACCAGAACGTAAGGCATTGTAATCCCTTTTTCTTTACACTTAACACACAGAAAACGCTGATAAAAGTTAATTATTCTTACTTTTAATCGTCATACACAAATGGTTTACTTAAAGAATAATAAGTTATTTTTAAAGAGTATATTACATGTTGTTTTGTATTTTAAACGCTAAAACAACAGTGCACAAAAGCAGACAACTTGTTAAGACCTAATAAGATTGAAGCTGAAATACACACAACAATTACACGTTTTATAAGATTATATAATGAAAACCTATAAGTCGAAAATCGGATTCGAAATACTCATAATTGAAATACTAATTTTTGGGTCTATTATTATTTTTATGGTCTTTCAAGATCAACCAATAGAAGCCATACTTTCGGTAAGTGGCATTTTAGCGCTTGTCTTTACATTGTGTTTATACTTAAATTTATCTACCGAATATATAATATATGAATCTGGCAATTTAAAAATAAAAACAGGTATTTTCTATTCTAAAGTGGTTGAAATAAATAAAATTAAATCTATTGCGAAATCAAGTAATTTTGTATCCTCCCCTGCTCCATCTTTAGACAGAATTGAGCTAACCTATGGTAAATTTGATGTGATTATTATATCTCCAAAACAAAAAATCGAATTTGCACAAGCGTTAATAAAACTAAACCCAAGCATCGAAAATAAGCTATCTCAATAAAAACCCTCAACCTTTTTTTATTCGGTTGGAGACTGTTATAATATACAGATTACAGCGCCTTATTTTTAGTTTTCCATTACAAACTAAATTGTAAAAAACGGATCAGGTTCATTTTCTACTTGTCTACCGGTATGCAGGTTCGGTTTTTATTTGCTTAATCAGAACAACGTTGGTAAATTGATTAAATAAAAACGTTGGGTAACACTTTTATAAAGAATGCGTAATTTAGTACTAAGCTAAAGAAAATTGCGTCCTTGTTTTCATAAAAAAACAGTTAAACACAATGAAAAATAGTTTACTCAAGTATGTTAGAAAGAAATAAAGAATCAGTAGAAACCTATAATCAATCAGCAAGTAATTATCAAGATAAATTCATGAAAATGGATTTATACAATGATACCTTTGATACATTTTGTAAATTATTTAAAAACAAGAATTCTGAAATTCTTGAAATTGCTTCTGGACCAGGGAATGTGACTAAATATTTACTTAGTAAGAGGCCTGATTTTAAAATTCTTGGAATTGATTTAGCACCTAATATGATTGAGTACGCAAAAAAAAACAATCCAAATGCTAATTTTAAAGTTTTTGACTGCAGAGAAATCTCAAAACTTGAAAAAAAATTTGAAGGAATAATGTGTGGCTTCTGTATGCCATATCTATCCAAAGAAGAATGTGAAAAACTTATTAGTGATTCTTCTAAACTTCTGAGTAATTCAGGATTATTATACATGAGTACAATGGAAGATAATTATGAGAAATCCGGATATGAATTAACTAGTTTTAGCGGAGAAAATAGAGTTTATATTTATTATCATCAAGCGGAATTTCTATCAGAATGCTTGAATAAATATGGTTTTGAAATTATTGACTTAAAGAGAAAAAAATATTCTGAACCTGATGGCACTTTTTTAACTGATATGATATTTATTGCTAGAAAAAAACAAACAAAGTTGCCTATAATAAGAGAGACCAATTAATATGACTAGACTATTTATTTTATTATTACTCGTTTTTAGTTTATCAAGCTATGCCCAAAAGAACGCTATGAATAACATAACTAATTTAGAACTCAATACAAAAACAGAAATAGACAATTCCCTTTCTATTGAATTAACTGGGTTCTCGCACAAAAATGCAATAAGTGAGAAACAAGCTTATGTAATATCTGGTCATTTAATTTTTTTTCAAGGGGAAAAAGAATACGAATTGATGATTTCAATGTATGAAAGTACAGACAAAATTTACGATGAGAAAGAGTATGAATCTATTAATTGGAAGCGATACACAATCAAATTAATACACATTAGCTATAATGAATCCATTGATGTTGTAATTACTAAAAATGATGAGCTTATAAAAAAAACTAACATAAAGATCAATAAATAGATCCAGCCAATAAAATTATGATCTCCAAATACGCTCAATTTGTAATCGCCCCGCTTTTGTATGAAATCCGTATTTACTTAGCCTTTACAATCGTAGCGCAAAAAAAACGCATTTAAATTGTTCAACGAAATTAGATTATATTAGACTTCAAGATATCTAATATGCTATATCAATTATCAACATAAAAATCAATTTTAACCTGTAGCTATATTACTTAGACCAACCGTATTATAAAAATTAGCAAACACTAAATAACAGTATTATGAAAATAGTATTTAACGAAAATGAAAAGTCAATTGAAATAAAAGACGGATTAAAAACACAGTATTTATTTTTGAAAATAATGCTGATTTTTACTCTCATTAATTCCATTGTTTTTCCTGTTTTTGTTTTGGACAAAAAGCAATTAAAATGGTTGGGATTTATTTGGGTAATTATTGGATTAGCATCGATTATAATGCTGATTTACCAATTAATGAAAAAATCGACATCTGAAAAACTGAACTTAACTGAAATTAGTTCTCTAACCGAAAATCGAGTTTTTGGTCGACAAAGGTTTAGTCTAAAACTTACAAATGGGAAGTTGAGAGACTTAGTGGAAATGAAAAATGAATCTGATATCACAGAAACAAAAAAGTTATTCAAAAGCATCGGAATTGAAACGCGCTAAATAAATAAAAAACGATTTGCAAATACCAGTATAAAAAAATCACTGATTTAAACTAAGCCAAAAATTTAATGCTCCGTTTGCTAGCATCTTATTTTCCTGTAGAGTATTCTATTCTGTTTTTATTTGCTAAATTACTTACTCAAATACGGAATTAATCTTACACAAAAACGTTTGTTACCAATTGATGAAAACGAAAATACATACAACTAAAAAGTTAGAAAAATTAGTCAAGAAACTAATCACAACTGACCAAGAAACTGATTGCGGAATTCTCGGAAAATGGAATGCAACAGTATTTTATGTCGACAGAAAAAAATGCTGGTTAATATCAAACGGACTAACCAAATACAATGTGATTCTGACTGATATAAAATCATCGGACTTGAACACTATTGATCAGATTTTTAAAGATGCCCTTTTCGGACAACTAATTTATGACGGAATATTAACTGACTTTGAAACTATAAATTTAATTATTGGCGGACTGGTTTTTCTGCCGACCGATAATGACCGTAGTACGACTGGATTTCAAAATCAAAGACTTTTTGAATTAGATTGGTGGAAAAATGATTTCGACAGTTTAGAAAACATGCCAATAAGAGACTTAACAAACCGAATGAATACAAGTCCTATTCACATTGGAAAAGAAAAGAAAATGTCTGATTTCACTGATTCTGTTGAAGAAATGAAAAAATTACTAACGGTATAAAAAATAGTTAGCTTTAGATAAACCAAAGTTTTTTATTCCGTTTGCTCGCTTCTAATTTTACTGCAGAAAATTATCGCACACAAAAACGTAAGCTACAAGCAAAACTAAAGCTTTTAAAACACCCAACACTTGTCGAGATCTATCTGATTATAAAGTCCAATTAATTATTTTGGGATTTTAGGCTTCTAATTGTGGTTCGTGAAGACTAGAAAACCCAAACTTGATTCGAATTTATGAAAAGTACAAACCTTAAATTTTTGAAATACTTGCATTCTCACAAGATACTTAGAAATGAAATTGGCTTAAAACAATAAAGATAAATTACTTTGGTTACAGTTAAGTGATTTAAAAGAACAGGATAATTCTGCTGCAATGATATATGGAATTCCTGACAACTTTTTAATAGTCAGAAACGGAATACTGATTGGAAGAAGTTTACGTGGATAAAAATTGTAGCAAACACTAGAATAATGCTATTGCAACTGTAACGCTCACTCCCCCCTATCACCTTTAATCAAGTTATAGATTCTTCAATCGGATCTCGCATACGACTAACTCCAATCAGAAAAGTATAGCGATTTACCAAATAGAGGTTGACACATTATTAATGCAATCTAATAACGGTTATTGCCTATTTACTACAACAAATAGCCCCTCGGATAATCTTAAGAAATAATCGATATATAATAATTACTACTCAAAAAACATTAATTTTATACTTCTGAAAATGGCGTATTTAAAACGCGCCTGTATCACTTTATATTCCATTAAGAACCGTTTAAGTATTAAAGACTTAAACATTAATAAAATAATATGAAAATCAATAACATTTTAGAAGGTATTGGTAATACTCCCGTAGTAAAGTTGAATAAATTATTCCCGAATGCTAATGTTTGGATGAAACTCGAAAAATATAATCCCGGAGGAAGTATTAAAGACAGAATTGCATTGGCTATGATTGAGGATGCAGAACGCAAAAACATTTTAAATAAAGACACTGAAATTATTGAGCCTACATCTGGAAACACAGGTATTGGCTTAGCGATGGTTGCTGCTGTAAAAAATTATAAACTTACACTGGTTATGCCAGAATCTATGTCGGTTGAACGTAGAGCCCTAATGGCTGCTTACGGTGCAAAACTTGTATTGACACCTAAAGAGTTAGGTTTAGGAGGTACAATTGCAAAGGCGAAAGAATTGGTTGAAAACAACAAAAATGCGTGGATGCCTTCTCAATTTACAAATCCAGCAAACCCTGAAATACACGAAAGAACAACCGCTTTAGAAATTGCTGCCGATTTCCCTGAAGGTATAGATTATTTAATTACAGGTGTTGGTACTGGTGGTCATATTTCGGGTATGTCTAAAGCACTAAAAGCAAAATTTGCAGATTTAAAAGTCTTTGCTGTCGAGCCTAACGACTCCCCAGTAATCTCTGGAGGCCAACCAGGACCTCATGCTTTACAAGGTATTGGCCCAGGATTTATTCCGGAAACATTCAATATAGATCTCATAGATGGTGCCATTAGAATAACAAAAGATGAAGCATTTTCTGAAGTTCAGAATATAGCAAAAACCGAAGGTATTTTGGTTGGCATTTCTACCGGAGCGTCTTTAGCAGCAGTAAGAAAACAGTTAGAATCAATACCTAGCGAAAAAACAATACTAACTATAAATTATGATACTGGAGAACGCTATCTTTCAATCGATGGTCTTTTTACAGTGTAAATTTTAATGTAATAATCGGCTAGACAAAAAATCAATCTAGAATTAAGAAAGCGCTCTGAAACAGATTTTATGGCGCTTTCTTTTTTTAAATAAGTTTAATAATATATTACACAATTCTGTAATAACATTAATTATAAAATATGGGCTTAAAAAATCCTTTGATATTTTTCCCTTTACTTATTACAGCAAATTGCATCGCATATGTATTAACTATTGTGATTAGTAAATTATGGAACATAACATATAATTTCAAAGAAACGCTTCTTAAAAAAGAAATAATTGGGTCTTTAGTTATATTATGTTTAAATATTCTAATTGCAATTCCAGGATATATCCTTTGGATTAAAGGAATAATAGTGTTTTCTAAATCTAATATGTGGCTTTCTTTTATTAGTATTTTCTTCTTAATGGATTTTTTGATGTATGTTTTACATTATCTATCTCATAATATAGAGGTATTACACAAAATCCACTCAAAGCATCACGAACATTCAGATCGTTTTAATTCTGTCAGTTTATATCATATGTCGCCTTGGGAATCTATTTTTTTTGGTCTATTACTAACCATAGTAACCATAGTGTTTCAATTTAATCTTTATGGTTTTATTTTATTTCTAATTTTCAATTGGTTATACGGCATAATCACGCATTTAAACGGAAAGACCTATACACCCTTTATGTTTATTTTTACAACAAATACATTTCATAAAACACATCACAAGCTTAACAATAGAAACTTTGGGTTTTATACCTTTTTTTGGGATAAATTATTTAAAACAGAAAAGAAAAATTTGTAATAAAAATTGTTAGCTAATCGTTTAAACGCATAACAAATTAATAATCAACACATCAGTACGCATTAGAAAACACCAAAACATGAAGCGTTTTGAATCCAATTATTTAAGAGTAAGTAAAACGCATAACATCTATTTTGAAGTTTTCGGAATTACAGAAACCGAACCGATTTTATTTGTTCACGGAGGTCCTGGAGCAGGATTTTCTGAAAACGATAAGCGCTTTTTTGATTTCAAAAAACAAAAAGTTATTTTCTTTGACCAAAGAGGATCTTCTAAAAGTCTTCCTTTTGGTTCTATTATAGAAAACACGACTCAAGATTTAGTTCAAGATATTAATACGCTTTTAGATTATTTAGAAATAGACAAAATTATTCTTTTTGGTGGCTCTTGGGGAACAACTCTAGGCCTAGTTTATGCCATACAAAATCCGAATAGAATAAAAGGTTTAGTGCTTCGCGGAATTTTTTTAGGTAATCAAGCATCTATAGACCATTATTTAAATGGGGGTGTAAAAAAAGAATTTCCTGAAGTATGGGAACGATTTAGTAAAAAGGTACCCAAAGATCGTAAATTATCAATTCCTGAATTTTACTTAGATAAAATGATATATGGATCAAAGGAAGAACAAAAACACTTTGCTTATGAATGGGCCTTTTATGAGATTTCCATCTACAAAAAAAACATAACAAAAAAAGCCGTCGAGGACATTTTAGATCACATCCCATATGAATCTCTATCTATAATGGAAGCTCATTATTTAGGCAATAATTGCTTTATTACAGAAAATTATATTTTAGAACACGTAAATTTATTAGACAACATTCCTATTAAAATTGTTCACGGAAAAGACGATGCTATATGTCCTTTAAAATTTGCTATTGAATTGAATGATAAGTTAACGCATAGTGATTTATACATTACAGAAGGTGGCCATTCAGATTCTGAACCAGAGATTGAACACACACTAATTGACATAATACATAAAACCGTTTGGTAATAAATAAACTTACCTCAGTTCTAAAATTGCCTTCTCTTTTTCTAAAACACATAATATATAAGTTTTTTATATCACTTTTATTTAATGTATTTTTAGCATAACCTAATGGGCTTCCGAGTTACAGGGATTAGTCCACGCCGTTTTAATCAATTACGCAAAATATATTTTAAATAATGAATACGATAAAAAAAATACTAGTTCCAGTCGATTTAAGCGACACAGCATTGCATACTGTTTTATATGCTTTAGAATTTGCAAAAGAACATCAAAGTCATGTTGAAGTATTTTACAGCTCTGCAGTTCCTTTAGTTTATGGAGAAAGTGCTTATTTTGGAGATGGTTTTGGCGCAGATAATGCAGCCATGATGATGCAAGCCTACCAATTAGAAAATGAAAATGCGAAAGAAAAATTAGAACTTTTTAAAGTTAATTTAGAAAAGCATATTAAAGAAAAACATTTATCTCTTGTCCCTATCAGTTATAACTTTGAATTTGGTAGCGCTATGGCAGATATTAATGTAGAAGCCGAAACTAATAATAGCGACCTTATAATCTGTGGCATTCACGATCATGAGGATCCTTCTAGACTCGTAAAAGGTATTAGTGAAAAGCTATTACGCAATGCGACAACCCCTGTAATTGCTGTTCCGGAACAAGATCATTATACACCTATAAAAAATGTAGCTTATGCGACTAATTTCCATAAACATACTGTGGAAGAAGTAGAACAATTTTTAAGCTTCATTAAACCTTTTGGTGCCAAAACACATTGCGTACATTTAGGAGACATGCTTAATGAACAACAACAAATGGATGCTAATTTAAAACCTTATTTTAAAGATAATGATGCTGTAGATTTTCATATCGTATCAAGCACAACTTTAAACGATGGCTTAGAAGCGTTTATTAAAAGACATAATATTGATGCCTTAGCCTTACATCCACACAGACCCGCTATTTGGAATCAACTTTTTGGAAAAAACCGTTTGGAAAGTATTTTACAACATACCAACGTGCCGGTAATTACAGTACACTAAAATTAAAAACTCATGAAATACTTAAAACACATAGCCTTTTTATGTCTATTAATAACTGTTAGTAGCTGTTCTTCTGGTCCCTTAACAATAAGTGATAATAATACAAAAGTAGAATACCAGTTAGACAGTCCGTTTCAAATACAATTGGAAGGTGATGCTGAAGGGAAAAACAAATGGGTATTAGGATCTGAGATTGAACCCGTAATCACTTTAACCGATAAAAGCACGAGTGTTAAAAACGATAAAATGATTTACACTTTCAATTTTAAAGTGAATACAGATGGCGAAAAAGATGTGGTCTTAGTTTACCAAAATGAAGATGAACCAGAGGTCTTTCAGATAAAAGTAATTGCAGGAACCATGGGACGAATCCTTGAAGAATAAATACAATATTTTATAATAGAAGACGCTCGCTAACGCGGGCGTTTTTAGGATTAAAAATAAGCTTACTAATTACACAAATTAGTTTATGCTGTATATATTTCATTAACGGCGACGCTCCTACTTAAGATAATATTCAAGGATTTATCTTCCGTTTTTATTTCATAAATTAGGTGTTTAAAATCTGCAATAAACCATCTATAACCTTTGGCTATCCTAGTGAAAAAAGAATTTTTGAATAATAAATCATCAATCGGTATTTGTAATAATGGAGAACATTAATTTCTATACTGAACTTAAAAACTCAGGTAATAATCTTGTGGATTTATTGGCTAGTGAATCCTTGTTTTCTGATGTCCCAAACACCTGGCATGTGGTGGTAGTAGATATTCAAAATTCAACTCAAGCTGTTGATGAAGGTAAGCACCATCAGGTAAACTTAACTGCAACCGGTGCAATAATATCTGTATTAAATATTATACGAAAAGAAAAACAAAGTATTGAAATCCCTTATTTTTTTGGTGGTGATGGCGCTACGTTTATTCTTCCTACGCTGTTTTTAAATAAAATTATACTGATTTTAGAAAATTACAGCCTTCATATTAAAAGAAATACCAACTTAATACTTAGAGTTGGACACATTTCTGTAGCTTATCTATCAACTCAAAAAGCGGGTCTAAAAATAGCTAAACATCAACTTACAGATCAGTTATCAATTCCGATAGTATTGGGTAATGGTTTAAAAAAAGCTGAAGAAATTATAAAAAATAATTTTGAAGAAAACAACATTTCTCATTTCGAAAAAGACCTTTTAAACTTGGAAGGAATGGAATGCAGATGGAAACAAATTAATCCTACGCAGTCCCAAAAAAAAGTTATTTGTCTATTGTTAGATGCTGTTAATGAAACCGATCAAAGAGCGATTTATAGAGCTATTATAAATCAAATGAATACCGTATTCGGCACATTTAAAAGCCGACAACCTATAAAATCGAACAATCTATCATTAGACTTTAGTCTTCTTAAAATTTGGGAAGAAATGAAAATTAGTCTAGTCAATAAAAATTTGATTTACTTAATTAAAAACTGGATTGCAACACTTTTTGGGAAACTCTATTTAAACCTATCTCCCAACGGAAAACAATATTTAAAACAAATTGGTCAATTATCGCATACGTTTATGCTAGATGGTATGATTAACACCATTTTCACAGCCGAACAGCAAAACATAGACCTGTTTATAGATTATTTAAATCGACTAGAAAAAGATAATAAAATCATCTATGGTATTCATATCACACACGCATCCGTAATGTCTTGTTACGTTTTGGATAGAAAAACGAAACATTCTCACTTTGTTGATGGTACCGAAGGCGGATATACCTCTGCCGCTAAAATGTTTAAAGAAAAATTGCTAAAAGTAAAACCTCAGCTCTAAGTAATACGGATAAAAGTAAGCATGCGACAAGTCCCAATAATTTTAACTTACATCCTGAAACACCCCTAGACTAAAACACATCTATTAGTAAAAATTAGCCACGCGAACAAGACTTTCAATATTTAGTAATTGAATTTTACGTCCGTCTGTAGCAATAAGTTTATCATGTTTAAAATCATGAAGCACACGCGCCAAGGTTTCTACAACTGTCCCAGCCATATTCGCCAAATCGGATCTAGAAAGTGTAATATACGTATTTGTAATACCTTCAACTTTATATTTATCTTGTAAAATTAGTAAATTAAGAGCTACGCGTTCCCTTACTGTACGTTGAGATAATACGGCCATAAGATTTGCCAATACACTAAATTCATGGCTTAAGCTTTTCAATAATAAGCGTGAAAAAGAAGAAGAATCTTTTAGTATCTCATTAAACCCTTTTATGGTTATAAAAGAGATTACAGAATTTTCTATGGCTACTGTTGTATCTCCATAATTACTTTCACTAAGAACAGAAGAATAGCCAAAAAATTCGCCAGCATTATAGATATAAATAATCTGCTCTCTCCCATCGTTATCCACTTTATATTTTTTCACTTTACCTGTCTTTAAATAAAAAATACCAGAAGGCAATGTCCCTTCAGTAAATATAGGCTGGTGTTTACGAAAGTTTTTATCGACCATTATATCTTCAAGGAAATCTCTGTCATGCGAGGGCAACTCGCTTAAAATATACTGGCTATTGAATGTTAATTTTGTTATCATAAATGAGTAGCAAAGTTAAACCTTAATTTCCTTTTTGACATGAAACTTGATTTAACTGAACCACTATGGACTACAAGTCCATAGGTTCGGGCTCGTGACTGAAAGTCACCCCATGATCATTTCTCAATTATAAAATTTGTGATATTCCCATCGTCCGGTCTACGATGATGCTCC